>JBAWEN010000049.1:0-14844 GCA_049591215.1 Methylocystis sp.
CCGTACTCCTTTTTGGGCGAGCGGGGGCGGCCGCTCGACCGGGAAAAAACAAATCGCCGCTGTCTTGAACATCTCCGCATGCGACATGCGGTGATGTTCAAGACAGCGGCGTTGCTGTGCGGCCCGCCATTGGGCCGATTGCGTCATCGCTGACGCTTCTACCGAATTAAAAGCACAAACCGCGCCAACCTAGGAGACGCAGGAGTCTGTAAGTAAATACAAATACTTACAAAAAGACTTCGAGGTCGATGAACCATACGGCCTGCACAAGAGGACGGCGCCCTGCAAAAGGACAAGGCAGCGCTGGCAAGCGCGGGAAGAGTGGGGAACGACGGGATCGGCAACTTTGCTTGGAGTCTTGGCCGGCCTCAATCAGCGTGCTTTGCTTCCGGGAAAGTTCGATGTGGCCGCGATACGAAGATTCCTTTCGGTGATCTTTAACGGCGCCCCGTGCGACGAACCGGTCCAGAAAATGCTCCGCGACGATTTCGCACATGCTCTTTTAGGCTGCGAACCAGTTTATAGTGCGCGGCGATCATTAGGCGCGCGTCGCCGCCCATGCAGAGCTCGAGGAGCCCTAACTCTTGAAAATCGTCATCGTCGACGAGAGTCCGATCCGCGCCGCCATTTTGGAAGAAGGGTTGCGCGACGCCGGTTTCATGACGGTGCAGCGACTGAGCGACATGAACCATCTTCTCATGCGCATTCAGGCCATCGATCCGGACGTGATCCTCATCGACCTGGAGAATCCTTCGCGCGACACGCTCGAGCAGATGTTCCAGGTCAGCCGCGCGGTGCGCCGCCCGGTCGCGATGTTCGTGGACCAGAGCGACGCGGCGTCGATTCGGGCCTCGATCGACGCCGGCGTCTCGGCCTATATCGTCGACGGCTTGAAAAAGGAGCGAGTTAAATCCATCCTCGATCTGTGCATCTCCCGATTCAACGCTTTTTCACGCCTTCAAAGCGAGCTCGAACGCGCGAAAACGGATCTTGAAGATCGCAAGTCGTTGGACCGTGCGAAGGGTATTTTAATGAAAAACAAGGGACTGACAGAGGACGAAGCCTATCGGCTAATGCGCGGCGCGGCGATGCGGGACAATAAGAAGATCGCGGATATCGCCCGTGCTATCGTCACAGCGGCGGAGCTTCTGAAATGACGGGCGCGCACAACAGATTGCGGATTGGATTTATCCCGCTGGTCGACGCCGCGACGCTTGTTGTCGCCGTGGACAAGGGCTTCGCCCGCGCCGAGGGATTGGATGTGGAGCTTGTGCGCGAGGTCTCGTGGTCGAATGTGCGTGACAAGCTCAACGTCGGTCTCTTCGACGCCGCGCATTTGCTGGCGCCGGTGGCGATCGCCTCCAGCCTTGGCTTGGGTCATATCAAGGTCCCGATGGTCGCGCCGTTCAATCTCGCGATGAACGGCAACGCCATCACGGTGTCGCTCCCTCTCCACGCACAGCTGCGGGATGTGGCGGATGGCGATCTCGCCGATCCCTCGACCAGCGCGAGAGCGCTCGCCGAAATCGTGCGGCTGCGCGGCAGATCCGGCGCGGAACCGTTAACTTTCGGCATGACCTTCCCCTTTTCGACGCATAATTACCAATTGCGCTATTGGATGGCGGCGGCCGGAATAGATCCCGACGAAGATGTGAGGCTGGTGGTGCTGCCGCCTCCTTACATGATGCAGAGTCTCTCCAATGGGCAGGTCGACGGCTTTTGCGTCGGGGCGCCGTGGAACTCGCTCGCCGTGAATGCGAGCGTCGGCCGCATCTTGCACTTCGGCGTCGATATTTTTGCTCACGCCCCGGAGAAACTGCTCGCGCTGCGAGAAAGCTTCGCGCAAAGCGAGCCCGGCACGGTCGCGGCGCTGACCCGGGCGCACGCCAAATCGGCGAATTTCGTAGGTCTCGCCGCAAATCATGAAGAGGTTGCCGCGATACTGGCGCGACCAAACCGCGTCGGAGTCGATGCGAACGTGATCCTTCGCACCCTCGATGGCCGCCTGCGGGTCGCGTCCGATGGCGCAGAGCGAGAATGCTCGAATTATCTTTTGTTTGGCCAGAATGGAGCGGGTCGCCCCGATCCTAGGCATGCCGCATGGCTGTATGCACAAATGCTGCGCTGGGGACAGGCTCGACACGCGCCTGGCTTTCTGGCCGCGGCCACGCGCACCTACCGCCCAGACCTGTATGATGCGGCAATGCAAGGCGACGCCAGGCCTGCCCCAGCAGGAGAAGACGTCGGCGCATTCTCGGGGCCTGTTTTCGACGATCGAGATCCTGTCAGATATCTGGAAGCTTTCGCGATCGGCTGCAAATATGCTTGAAAGTGATTTGCCTTTGGAAAGCTCCGGTCGATGCGACGAGCGTCCGGCCAAGTGAGGACGAACCTTCAGCCCGGCGTCACACAAAAAGAGGCCGCCGGAAACGCCAGCGGCCCAAGTCTGGGAGGAGTGCCCAAGGAGGAGAAGGACACCGTTGTAAGTCTACTCGGATGCGCGTGAAAATCTCGTGCATTTTTTGTGCTGGGATAAGAATTCGAATTTGTGTGGCGGATATGTCACATATGTTGGCTGAGAAGTGTCTGATCCATGGCGCGCCGGTCATTTCCGCCATAAATTGGGACCAGAGCCGCCTGTATTACCCCGCTCCACCTTCCCCGCGGCTACGCCTCCGCTCGGCCTACTAAGCAGTTAGACGTGATTTCTGGCGACAGCGTTGCTGTTTATTCGAAATCACAGGCTCCAGCGAGGCGTCACGGCCCCCTGCGCAGAAGGACTGCTCGCGGAGAAGCGCCCGTCGTCTCGGCCGGCCAATTTGATGCGGGTTCAAAATCCGGCGCCATTTATTGAAGGGGCCGCCACTGGTCGGCGGCAAAGCCGCGAGGATCGACTTTTTGGGACTGTTTGAGGCGCGCCTTGCCTCCCACGCATTCCCACGAGTGGATGGTGTCGTGACCGGTCACGACCATGGGCACGATAGCTTCGTTGGGATTTTCCTTGCAATAGCTGGTGACGCTCGGCGGCATGCGTCTCAAGTCGGCTTTGGCGCATGGGATATTGGCCCCGTGGTTGCACAGCCAGACCGAACCGTTCATGCAGCGAAAAACGGTGCTTCTCAGCACAAAGTCGGCGTCGTCCGCCGACTCCAGGTTGAAAAGCCGTCGCGCCGTGGGAACCATTGCCGCCGGGATGGGTTTCACGCGATCGTCGTTGCCCACCCTGGCGCAATAGGCGTTAGGGTCCTGTGCGCGCGCCGTCGCGGCGAGCGCCATCGGCGTGGCTCCAGCCATTGAGACGATCACCCGCGCGAGGACGGATCGAAGCATCATATTCTTTCTCCGCCCAACAAATTTTGGTGGCTTCGGATTCGCATTCCCGTCCGGGAACGAAGAGCGCGCCAGAATAACCAGAAGCGGCCGCGGCTGAAAGGCGCCCTCGTCGTCTGAAAGCGCGGCATCCAATTGGAGGATACAAATGGCCTTACCCCCAATCGACCCACTAATCGCGACGGGCGTCGTGCTTTCAACCGCCGTGACGGACGCGGTCTATGTGATGTTCAACGCGGCCGTTTCGTCTCGCAGACGATTTGCCGCGGCCAACTGGAGTAGCCTCTGGTATTTGCTGTCCGCTTTCGCCGTCATCAGCTACACGTCGAATTGGGCTTACGTCGTTTTCGCGGCCGTGGGCTCTTGGTTGGGCGGTTTTCTGTCGATCACCGCGCTCAACCGCTTCGCCCCATTGCGACGCGGATGAAGTCTGAAAGTGGCGCGACGCGAGGAACCACTTGCGGGAATCGGGCGCGGCTACAACGAACCCCACGGCGCGATCCAATGACAGTTTCCTATCGATCCAGTATGATATATGCTCCGGTAAAGCGATGGGGAAGTTTCGCGGCTCCGATAAGGTCAAAAAAATCGATCGCCCGCGCCGCCAAGTGAGAATCAGGAAACGTCGCCTCGCGACGGCCTCGCGAAGCGCCGTCATATGTGAGGTCGCTCCCTAAAACACCTTGCGGGCGAGGCTGAATCGTCGCTACACGACAAGCAATGGCTGGCGCGTCCGTGGCGAACAAGTATTTTTCAAGAAACTGTTCCGTCATCTTCCGATAGCGCCCATCTCGCCGTTCACGGCGGGCCTCATCACGATCTGAACGAGCAGTTTCGCCATGACCCTTGACGCCTATCGAGACACCTTTCGCTTCGCGGCGCGCTACTGGCTGCTGTCCCCGCGCCTTTTCGGTCTCATGATCGTGGCGCGGATCGCCTCGAATCTCGTCGATATCTTTGTTCCGCTGGCCTCGGGCGCGCTTGTCGATACGTTGGCGTCGGGCGGCGGCGATCCGACCGCCGCCTTGCGCGCGCTGGCTCATCTCATCGGTCTGGTGGTCGCCTTTCATGCGTTGCGCACGTTCGTCGCTTGGGCGCTCATCTATGTGTCGTCGCGCGCGATGGAGGCTTTGGTGCGAGACGCCTTCGCCCGCGTTCAACGGTTTTCCTCGGACTGGCACGCCAATTCCTTCGCCGGCGCCACGGTGCGCAAGATCACGCGCGGCATGTGGTCGTTCGATCAGCTCAGCGATACGCTGCTTTTTGGAATTTTCCCCGCGGCTGTCGTCGTCATCGGCGCCATAGCGCTGCTGGTGTCGCGCTGGCCGTTGCTCGGCGGCGTCGTGGCGATCGGAATCGCGGTCTATCTTTCAATCAGCGTGAGCCTCTCGATCTATTGGATCGCGCCCGCGGGACAGGCACAGCAGCGGCTTGACTCGGCGCTGGGCGCGCGACTCGCGGATGCGCTCGCGGGAAATCAGGTCGTAAAGGATTTCGCCGCGGAGACGCGCGAGGATGCGTCCTTCGCGGGGTTGACGAGAGAGTGGCGGCAGGCCGCGCGCCTCAACTGGACCCGAGACAACACAACGGGCTTTCTTCAAAGTCTCACGCTTATCGCCATGCAGGCGGCGTTGCTGGGGTCGGGCCTGATCCTGTGGTCGCGGGGCAGTCTTTCAACCGGCGATGTCGTCAGCGTCATCGGCTTCCAGGGGCTGCTCAACGCCTATCTGCGGGACTTTGGCCAGCATGTCCGCAATGTTCAAAAGGCCGTGAACGAGATGGAGGATGTCGTCGGCTTCGACATCCGCGCGCCCGATATAGTCGAGGCGCCAAATGCTCGCTCGCTACGCGTCGCCGCCGGTGAAATCGTCTTCGAGGACGTGTCTTTCGCCTATCCAAATTCGCAACGTCCCCTGTACAAAAAGCTAAAGCTCACGATACGCGCCGGAGAGCGCGTCGGCCTCGTGGGCGCATCGGGCGCCGGCAAGACGACGCTGGTGAAGCTGCTACAACGTTACTACGATATCGACGCCGGGCGCATTCTCGTGGATGGGCAGGACATCGCGCTGGTCACGCTGGCGTCGTTGCGCCGCGCGATTGGAGTCGTGGCGCAAGAGCCCATGTTGTTCCATCGTCCACTCGGGGAAAACATTGCCTTTGGCCGGCCAGAGGCGAAGCCCTCGGAAATCAGGCAGGCCGCCCGCCGCGCTCACGCCGATGTCTTCATCGACCGGCTTTTGGGCGGTTATGGCACGTTGGTGGGCGAACGCGGCGTCAAGCTCTCCGGCGGCGAACGTCAGCGCGTCGCCATCGCCCGCGCCATCCTCGCCAATTCGCCGATCCTCGTGCTGGATGAAGCCACCTCGTCGCTCGATTCGGTGTCGGAACATTATATCCGCGCCGCGATCGAGGAACTGTCGCATGGACGCACGACTCTGGTCGTGGCGCATCGCCTTTCAACGGTGCGGCAGCTTGATCGCATCCTCGTGTTCGCGCACGGCCGCATCATCGAGGATGGGCCGCACGCGGAACTCTTGCGTCTGCCGAACGGCGTCTATCGGCGGCTGTTCGAGACGCAAGCGGGCGCCGCCGACATCATCGACGAGCGGATCGAAGCCCTTGATCGAACAGGCGAGGTCGAGCAAGAAACGCAATAACGCCGATCCGGCCGCCGCGAGGCCCCATGTTCAGCGAAGATGCGCCGGCGCCTGCGGGTTGTTCGCGGGATTGGTGTCGTGTTTCGACACTTTCGTGATCACTCCGCCGCCGACGAGCGGCAATAAATCCGCCTCGAGCGCGTCGGCTTCCGCCTTGGCGTAAACCTCTTTGCCCTCGACATAAAAGGTGAAGGATTTAAGGTGCTTCGCCTTCTTCACGGGGTCTTCGATCGTCACCTTGGTCCATTTGTAGAGAGGATATTGTTCAGCGCCATGCTTTTCCGCCTCCAGGACATAATCCGCGAAGGCGTCGAACTGGCTTTTCAGCGTCGCGCGATGCTTCGACAGAATATCCGCGACCGGTTTGACGGCTGGGTCGCCAAGATCGCGGCGCAGGATTTCCGCGTAATCGTCGCTGACATTGATCCGCACCTGATATTCCCATTCGTCGGGCATGATCGATCTCCCCTAGTCTTAGCGGCAATACACATTGCGCATCGCCAATCTTTCTCTATATCCTACTAAGTTAGTATGTTTCAGAAAGCAAGATCGTTGAGACCGGATCGTCACTCGCGGCGATTCCGCGCGAGCGACTCAAGGCCGAAATGATGCGGGCCGCGAACGGCGACATCCATCTCAACAAATAAAATAGCCGGCGGGGGATGGGAGCCGCGAGAGGGCAGGCCGATTGTTCCGGTTCCATGCAACAGGAAATGGCGAGCCGCACCAATTGGGGCGATTTGCCGCCGCCGGAACTAGCTCCGCCGCCGCCAGCCGGCTCCGCGCCGGCCTTGCTTCCACCCGATCGGTGACACGTCCGCCACGCGCCTGGCCGCCCGGGTTGCGCCCGGACTTTCGCTTCGGACATTTCGTAGTCGATGGCTCTTTGGTTTGTCGCGGACTTTCCGGTGGTTTATGGGTTGCTGCGCGTATTTCGCCGAAAGCGAGCCCCAACCGGCGCTTTCAATAGCGGAGATCGGCGAAAACGAGCCGTGATCGGGAGATTTTGGGTTGAAGACGATGGTCCGCCAAGTGACGAGAGCGCCAAAGCTAGGGCTCCTGATATCAGCAATTACATGCTTGGGCGCCTTTATCGCCTTTGGCGCTGTCTTATCTCCGACGGTCGCTATCGGCGAGAGCGGTCTACCTTCATGCCCGGCCGGCGAGACGGCTTCGTGGACCGACTGCCAAGGAAGTTCCAGCTATCCCAATGGCGGAACATACGTCGGGGAGTTTCGCGACGGCAAACCCAATGGGCTGGGGACTCTCACGTACCGTCACCATGGGGAATACGTCGGTGAGTTTCGCGACGGCTGGCCGAGCGGCCGAGGAGCCTATGCATATCCGGACGGGCGAAGGTACGTCGGCGAATGGCGGAATGGGGATTTTAATGGCCGTGGAGTCCGCGCATACCCCGACGGCCGGAAAGAAGACGGCGAATGGAGCGGCGGCAAATTCATAAGAAGCGCGGAGGAGAATTCGCCGCTATCGGACACCTCTAAAATGCCCCAGCCGGTGATTGTCGATGCGAGTGAGGTCAACCAGTCAAGGCCCGTCGTTGCGATTGGAAGCGAGATTTTTGGCGGCGTCCTGCCGCTTCTGATGGTGTTTCTCGTCTTTGGAGCTGTCATCGCCGCGGTTTTTGGCCTGAAGGCCAAACCTCGATTCGCGGACCCATCGATTGCTATCCGAGGATGCGTCGATGAAGCCGACGAGCGATCGAAAATTGTCGAGGCTCGGCGCGCGTTACTCGAAGCCGTCGAGGATTTCGCCGTTTCCGATGCTAAACTGCTGGAGCTGCGCGAAAGCGCAAGGCGGCTTTCGAGGAGCTCAAGAGCCTGGAAAGCAACGCGGGGACCAGGCGGCTTGTGAGTTTTCCAAACCTCTGGCGAGCAAGTTCCAAACACGCAAAACTATTTGTTCGGATCGAAGGATCGTTGCGTCAACAGCTCAAGCCCATCACCGCCATCGAAGCGGGCCCCATTCCCGTTCCCTGCGAATTCTGATGTCATTCGTGACTTTTCGTGTCATTTTCTCCGCAACGGCGGACAAAAGAACGCGGCGAGGGAATGTCGGAATTTTACACCACGCACGAGCTGGCCGCCCTTTTGCGGGTGAAGGAACGCAAGGTCTATGACCTCGTCGCCAAGGAGACGCTGCCGTTCCGCCGGGTGACGGGCAAGCTGCTGTTTCCACGTGACGAAATCGCGCAATGGCTGCAGATCAATGGCGTGGCCAGCGACGTGCGGGTCGCGCCGAGGCCGCCGCGGTCGTCCGGAGGGCAAAGACCGCTAGTCGCCGCCGGCGGACACGATCCACTCCTCGAATGGGCTCTGCGGGAATCGCGGTCCGGCATCGCTGGTTTTTTCGACGGCGCGCTCGATGGGTTGCAGCGTGCGCAGGCGGGCGATTGCGTCGCGGCGGGTCTTCATATTCCTGAAGCAGGAGAATGGAACGTGGCGGCGGTCACGGCGAGGTTCTCGGATGAGCCCTGGGTTCTGATTGAATGGGCCCGGCGCGCGCGCGGACTGATCATGCGGACCGATCTCGTGAGACGTCCAGACTGTCTGAAGTCAGCGCGGGGCCTGCGTTTCCAGACGCGGCAGAGCGAAGCGGGCAGCGAACTCGTCCTCGAACAATTGCTGGCGGCCGAAAAGATGAAGCGGGCGGACTTGCGCCTCGTCGAAGCGGTCGAGCGATCGGAGACGGATTTGGCGATGGCGATCGCCGATGGCCGCGCCGATGTCGGCCTTGGGATCGCGGCGGCGGCGCGTCAGTTTAAGCTCGACTTCGCGCCGCTGATCGAGGAACGCTTCGACCTTCTGGTGTGGCGCAAAGCCTATTTTGACCCGCCGTTCCAGAAGCTCGTGGCTCTGTGTCTCTCGGAAACGTTTCGTGACAAGGCCAAGGCCTTGGGCGGTTATGACATATCGGGATTCGGGACGGTTCGCTTTAATGGCTAAAAAACGCCCCGCGCGTGCCGCTAATTCCGCGGTGGCGTGACGCTCCCCGGAATCAGGCGCGGTCACGACGTTTCTCGACGGATCATTTCGAGGCCGACGCCATGACCGGAACGAATTACAACCGTGTCTCAGAGCTTGTTTTAGGCTCGCGCTTCGCGATAAAAGGCAGGGTCGGCGTTTTCCGATCTGCGGCGGAACGCCCGGGTGTTCGAGAATAATTCCGCATGGATTGGGAGTTCTATCTGATGAGAAAGACTTTGCTTGCGACCGCGGTGATCGCCGCGTCCCTCGGAACCGGCGCGTTTGCCGCGGTGGAATTGAACACTTACGCTGACGGGGAAGGCTATCTCGACGTCCAGGCCCTGACCTGCGGGCAACTGGCCGACACCTTTCAGGAAGACGCCAATTATCTGACGGCATGGTATAGCGGTTGGTACAATGGGCTTGCGAAGAAGCATTTCGCCAATATCCCGCGCAGCAAAGAGGCTGAGCACGAAACGATCGTCTATTGCAAGGCGCATCCCGGCGAAGAGAAAGTAATCAAGGTCCTCGGCCGTATTATCGACGAATATAGAGAGAAAAAGGGCATCGACGTTCATAGGTAATGCGTTTTCGAGCATAACACGGCCTGACCAGAGGCCAAGGAGCGAGGCTTTTTTCCGGTTCGACGCATCGACAATGGCCAAGTGGAGGCGCGGAACTTAGTCGCGAAGGCGGAGGCGCTTGACGCGCCGTCCTTCGCGACGACCGCCGACCACGGGGCGTGATCTCGAAGGACGGATATCAAAAACGCTGCCAGACGCCCAGATAGAGCTTCGACGTCGCCGGCGTTAGGCCGATATTGGCGCCAAACCGCCGGCTCGGGGATATTTTCCAAACAAGCCAAGCCGCCGTGAGGTCGAGTGAGGCCTGCTTGTTTGGGCTGATGGGGTCATTATTCGACTGGCCCCACAGTTCGACACGGGCTTCCGTTTATTTGAAAGCGATCACCACGCCATCCGCGCCAAGCGACAGTTGCAACCCCTTGCGCCGCGTATTCAGTTTCATGGTGACGCCATTTCTGTTGCGCAGCCATAGCGTCCCTTTTCCGTGATCGCCCAAGGCCCATCCTTTGCGAACCTGAACATACGCGCCGGCGAAATCCTCCCGCCGCTCGAGACCATACACGCTCCCCGAGGCTGTCAGTTTTGACGCGCCAATGCCGCCGACGCCCAGACCGCCGACGCTGATGGGATAGGACTCGCCATGGTAATTCAGCGTTCCGCCGCCCACCGCGCCGGATCCGATGAAGGCCACCTGAATTTGCTCAATCGCGACAGACCCTGATGGCGGGCCCTTGGGTTGCTCTTGAGCCAACGCGGGCGTCGTCGCGAGGAAGCACGCGGCGAGAAGTGTCATGGTTCGTCGATTGATCATGGAAACATCCGTTTGACTGTCGAGAGCGAGCGGCGCGAGGCCAGTCGATCTCCGCGTCGGCTTGGTGTTATCCAATTACGCGCCGGAGATCAATGATCTGATCGCCGGGCCTTTTTTCCGTGCGATGGATCCTATTTTTGGGGCGAGTTCCCCGGCGGGGCGATGGATCCGCGATCGGACCGGGCGCGCCCGCGCGGCGCTATCGCCGCCTTGGACGCCCGCCTGGAGATGATGGGCCTATTGTTCCCGGCGCCGCGGGCTGGGATTGGTCGGCGGGGAGCCGCCGACCAATCATTTCGTCGTCGGTGTCGTCATGACTTAATTCGACAATACCGTTAGCGCACAACGCGCCGGCGCACGACCACAGGCCTGCGGACCACGGCATGTCTCCGCACGACAACGACAGTCTTCTCTATGTTCGCCCCGCCGTTCGTCGCAAGCGCCCCTTGCGCCATCATCGGCACGGCCGCGAACGCTTCCGAACTTTCGAAGGCGAGTCCACCCATAAGGGCGGCCGTCAATAGCACCATGTGTAATCTTTTCATTATCTGTTGCTCCTCTTCGAAGGTTGCGCTTTCGAAGCTACGCTTCGAAACATGTCGGGACGATGAACGGTTCCGTAATTAGAAGAGATCGATAAATTGTCTAGGCCGCCCGCGTGACGCTTGAGGTCGGCTAAGTTCCTCATGTGTTCGGCGTGATGGCGAATTGGACCAGAATGATGCATCTGACCGCGCCTTGGGATCGCGCATCTCTCGACAACGCGCGCCCGAACACGTTCTCATACGCGTTCAAGTCGTGGGAGAAAGCAATTCACGTCTCATGACGTGTTGGCGCGCCCGAGAGGCGCGGCGCCTGTCTCTCCCTCGGCGGCGACCTCGTCCTTTCCGGCATTCGCGGCTTGGGGAGCCGGGCGGGTCCCGATCGCCATTCGCCGCGCTTCGATCGCGCGCCGCGCGTGCTCGATCGCCAAGGACACTGGCGCCTGTTCGGTCGCGTTCGATCCCTCGACGAGTTTGCCAACGCAGGCGGCGACGCTCGCCTTGAACTCCTTCTCCAATGCGTCGAGCTCGTCGAGATTGGCGTCGCCGGCCTCGTCGGCGATCACGAGCAGTCGAAAAATCCTCTGCTGATCGCCTTGCAGTTGCTTGTTGCGCAGCATTCCGGAAACAATCGCGAGCGCCGAACCGATGATGCTCAGAGGAATGCCGATCGCGTAGAAGTATTTTTGCGCCTCGTCGATAAAGCTCTGGTCGCCGCTGGACAAATAGGCGGCGACGCCGGGGTGAATCGGGAGCGTGGGATTTTTTTCGTCGGGGTCGGGCGCCTCGATCTGATTGGCGTGGGGCGTCACCGCCATCAGATTCGCTTTGGTCTTCAGGGTCGACTTTGCGATGACGCCGGCGACGGCGTCGAGCATCGTCACCGGCACGACGAAGCGATAGGTGACGGCGACGCCCTTCACGCTGTCGTCCGGCGTCGGCGGACGGGCCTTGAACGCCCCTTCGGGAATATCAACGGATTCGAGACCTGGGAATCTTTTGGCTATGGCGTCGTTGTCGTCGAGCTCCAGAATTTTCGGAGCTTCCTTTGTCGCCCGCGCAACGCTCGAGACGACGTCGACCGCTTCCCCAGGCGCGACGGGACCAACGGCCAGAGCCGCCACGGCGCGCTTGGCGCGGATGGCGGGACCGATCTCCGCGACGGGAAGGAAAAGACGCTTCACCGCGTCCGGCTGCACGTTGAAGTAATTGAGAATAAGGTCGAGCGCGCGCGAGTTTTCCTCCTGCAGGGGGCCGGTCGGGATGGCGACCGTTCTGCCCGAGAGTTGGGAAAAATTCTTGATCGGCGAGCCGGAGGGAACGACCAGCACGATCACATCTCGACGCAGAATGACCAGGGATTGTCCATTGGTTGGCGGCGCGACGTCGCTGCGCACGAGCGCGATGTCGACCTTGCGGTCTTCCAGCGCCTTGGAACTCGCCCTCAAATCGGTCACCGTCACCGTTTCAAAGCGGATGTGCGGATGCGCCGCCGTCGTCACGCCGATGAAGGCGGAAATGAAGCGTTGCGCTATTCCGCCGGCGGGTCCGGTGGTGATGCGCAGGGTGGCCTTCGGCGACCAGACATATAAAATGCCGGCCGCGCAAACGGCGACCAGGATAGCGCCGGCGAGCAGCAGCGTGGCCAGGCGAGGCAGTCTCAAACCGAATATTCCGAACATGCCACGTCTCCTTTGGAACGCAAGGCGTCTCGATCATGGTAAGCCACGACTGGACGGAGACCTGCCGCGCCCCAGTCTCGCCGCGGCGCCCCTTGCGCGATGGATAACGGCCGCCGCCCCGGCGACGACGCTCCCATCACAGCTCGTTGTCAACAACCGCGCGCGTGCGCAAAGCGCTGGTCTAGGCGATTTTCGCGACGGTGGAGCTAGCCGGCACGGACAGCGTCCAGGCGAAGCCCTCGGGCGGGAAATCGAGCGTCGTCGAACCGTCCAGCGCGAGGGCGACCAGTCGCTTGATCACCTTATGGCCGAAGCCCTCGCGCGGCGGCGGCGCCACGCGCGGGCCGCCGCTTTCGCGCCAATCCACGAAAAAGCGGCCATCCTCGAGCCGCCACTTGAGCGCGACATTGCCGCCGGCGCGCGACAACGCGCCATGGGCCAGGGCGTTGGTCGCGAGTTCGTGCAGCGCCAGCCCGATATTCTGCGCGGCTTCTGGCTTGAGCATCACCTTTGGGCCGTCGATGCTCGCGTGGTCGCAGACTTCGCTCGCGCCGATGTCGAGACAGTAAGCCATTTGCGCGCGAACCAGATCGTGCATCGAGGCGCCGCGCCAGTCCTGGGAGATCAGCAGATCGTGCGCCATCGACAGCGCTTGCAGCCGCGCCGAAAATTTGCGCTGGAAGTCCTCGATCGAGCCCGATCCCGTCGCGGTCTGGCGCGACATCGCCTGCACCACCGCGAGCAGGTTTTTCGAGCGGTGAACGAGTTCGCGCAGCAGCGTGCGCACATGCTGCTCGCGGTGCTTGCGGTGGGTGATGTCGCGCGCCGTGCCGACGATCCGAACGGGGCGCCCGTTTTCGAAGAAGGTGCGGCCGCGCACGGAAACCCAGCGTTCAACGCGGTCGATCTGGCCGATGACGCGATATTCGCTTTCGTAATCGTCCAGGTTATTCGGGTCGAGCGCCTGTTCGATCGCTTCCTTGGTGCGCTTCTTGTCTTGCGGATGCAGCGCGCTGCGAAAGACGTCGAGATTGGCTGGCGCATCCTCGGACAGCCCCCACAGCGCCCGCACCCGCGCATCGAGCAGCACCTCGCCGGTGACGAGGTTCCAGTCCCAGATGCCGGTGCGCCCGGCGTCGAGCGCGAGCTTCATGCGTTCAAGCGTAAAAGCTTGTTCGCGAATGAAGTCGCAGCCGGGCTGCGACGGCGGGTCAGGCGAAAGATCAGCATCGGTCACTTGAGACCATCCTTGGTCAAGACCGCCCGCGGCATAGCCCTTGGCCCGTCGGAACGACCGGCGTCTCGTGGACGCCCCGCGCCGATGTTACCCGCGCTCGCCAGCAAGCTCCAGCACGATGCGCCATTCCTCGTCGCTGACGGGTTGCACGGAAAGGCGCGAGTTATTGACGAGCGTCATGCCCAGGAGGCGCGGTTCGGTCTTGATTTGCGCCAACGTCACCTTGTTTTTCAGCGGCTTCACCGCGCGTACGTCGACCATCCCGAATTTGCCGGTTTCGTCGGTGTGGTCAGGGTAATAGGGCTTGATCACTTCGACAATGCCGACGATGGCCTTGTCCTCGTTTGAGTGATAAAAAAAACCGCGATCGCCGACCTGCATCGCCATAAGATGCTTTTTGGCCAGATGGTTGCGCACGCCGTTCCAGTAAGTGCCCTTTTCTCCGGCCGCGATCTGCTGGTTAAAGGACCATGTCGTGGGCTCGCTCTTGAACAGCCAATGAGCCATGTCACAACGCCGCGCCGACGACGCGCCGCCACGGCCGCAGGGCGACGCTCTCGAATAGTCCCGCCTTGGCGTAGGGATCGCCGTCTAGCAAGGTCCGCGCCGCCACCGCGTCGACGCAATCGAGAATCAGCATTGAGCCGACCGGCTTGTCGTGGTCGTCGAGAAAGGGTCCGCCGAGCTTTATGCTGGGCGCATTGGCCTCGAGGAAAGCGAGGTGCGCGGCGCGCGTGGAAAGGCGCAACGCGACATGGTCGAGCTTGTCCAGACAAATGGCGGCGAACAGCAAGACGAACCTCGCATGATTTTTATTCGGCCGGACCTTTGTCCCAAAGCGCGGGTGCGCGGTCAAGCGGGCGGCGGAATTTGGGCGGAGTTGTGGGCTCAAAGCGCGCGCTTCGCGCCCGCCGCATCGCGTTCCCGCGGCGGGACGTCGGGCGTTTCAATCATGCGCGCGGCGAGGTCGGCGATTTCCCGGCGCAGCGCCGCGAGATCGCGCGCGTCCAGCGGCGC
>JBAWEN010000050.1:0-8739 GCA_049591215.1 Methylocystis sp.
CACCGCGAGCAATATCAATGGGGCGAGGCTCAACTCGACGCCATCAACACGCTCGACGCGAAATTCCGCGATTTCCAGAAGGAGCATGGCCTGCCCGAACAGGGCTGGATACGTCAGGTTCTCTCGCGCGTGCGCGGCCCCGACGCGATGAGCGGCCGTCACAGACTGAAAGAGGAGCTGGCCGCCTTGGGCGTCGAGTTGAAGTAGTGGCCGGTCAACGCATCGACGGGTTCATCTCGTCGACGCGTGAGCGGGCGCCCTCGCGTATCCCAAAGGAGATGATCAGGCTGAACATGGCCGCCGACATGCACCACAGCGAATACCAGGCCGCGTGGTTGTGCAGCAGCGAACAGACGAAGGTGAGAAACACCATCGCCCCAAACAGCCTCAGCGCCCGATTGTCGAACAAGACCAGCGGGATGACCGTCAACGCGAGATAAGCGAGATCGGCGATCAGGGGTGGACGGTCGAAACCCGGATCGTAGGCCAGCGAATGTCCGACGACGCTCACCGCGATGCCGTCGGCGCCGGCGAGCAGGAAGGCGAGATACAGCGCGAGAAGGCCGCCGCAGCCGCACATCCACTTCCAAACGCGCTTGCGCAGCGCGTCGCCTTCCGCGATCGACGCCGCCAGCGGCGTCAGAACCGGCCACACGAGAAACGCGATCATCGTGTATAGGTAGCGAAAAATCTCGTCGCCCTCGAAGGGTCGCTCGAGCGACCACCAAACGACGCCCTCGACAAATTGATGCAGGGAAAACACCAGGGGAAATACCGCGAAACCAAGCATTCGCCGGTCGTGGCGCAAGGCCCTATGGACCGTGGCGGCGCCGATCACCGCAAGAGCGCATCCCGCGTTAACGCTCGCCCCCAGGGAATAGCACATCGCCAATTGCGCCCTTCACGCGAAACCCTTCCGCGCCGACGATGGCTCCCCGCGCGAATGAGAGAAACGAAATTTTGGCGTCTCGGGACGGACCCGCGGCGCCGCTGATAGCGGTGAAAATATCTCCGCCCTCGACAAAATCAACAGCGTACTGTCGCTTATCCCAAGCGCCGCTCGGGCCACGAGGCGGGGCCGGCGAACACCGCCCTTGCTCGCCGGCGCGAGAGTGCCTACATGCGAGGCTTGACAGGCATAAGAGGCGCGAATGGACGAGGACCACAGGGCGAGACCGGCGAGCTGGCACGCCACCACCATCGTGATGGTGAAGAAGGACGGCAAGACGGTCATCGCCGGCGACGGTCAGGTGAGCCTCGGCCAGACCATTATGAAGGGCAACGCCAAGAAAGTGCGAAGGCTCGGCAAGGGCGACGTGATCGCCGGCTTCGCCGGCGCGACCGCCGACGCCTTCACGCTATTCGAGCGGCTCGAATCCAAGCTCGAACAATATCCCGGCCAACTCACCCGGGCTTGCGTCGAACTCGCCAAGGATTGGCGCATGGACCGCTATTTGCGCCGATTGGAGGCGATGATGCTGGTCGCCGACAAGGATGTCGGCCTGGTGCTGACGGGCTCCGGCGACGTGCTGGAGCCGGAGGCCGATCAGACCGGCTCCGTCACCGCGATCGGCTCCGGCGGCAATTACGCGCTCGCCGCCGCGAGGGCGATGCTCGACGGTCCGCGCGACGCCGAGGCGATCGCCCGCCGCGCGATGAACATAGCCGCCGAAATTTGCGTCTACACCAATCACAACATCGTCGTGGAGACGATTTGATCCCCGTCGCCTTCTGAAGGAACCGAGATATGGCCGATTTCTCGCCGCGCGAGATTGTTTCCGAACTCGACCGCTACATCGTCGGACAATCGGCGGCCAAGCGCGCCGTCGCCATCGCGCTGCGCAACCGTTGGCGTCGGCTACGTCTCGAAGGTCAGATGCGCGAGGAGGTTCTGCCAAAGAACATATTGATGATCGGCCCCACCGGCTGCGGCAAGACCGAGATCGCCCGCCGGCTGGCGCGGCTCGCCGACGCGCCCTTCCTGAAGGTCGAGGCCACGAAATTCACCGAGGTCGGCTATGTCGGCCGCGATGTCGAGCAGATCGTGCGCGATCTCGTCGAGGTGGCGATCAGCCTCGTCAAGGAACGCCGTCGCAAGGGCGTAGAGGCGCGCGCGCAGCTTGCCGCCGAGGATCGCGTGCTCGACGCGCTGGTCGGCCCCGCCGCGCAGCCGGCGACCCGGGAAAGCTTTCGCAGGAAGTACCGCGCCGGCGAACTCGATGACAAGGAAATCGAGATCGAAATCGCCTCCGCCGGCCCGAGCGGACCGGTGTTCGAAATGCCCAATATGCCCGGCAGCGTCACCGCCTTTTCGCTTGGCGACATTTTTGGCAAGGCCTTTCAGGGCCGCTCGAAGACGCGCAAGCTTCACGTAAAGGACGCCATCGCGCCGCTCGTCGCCGAGGAGAGCGACAAGCTGATCGACCAGGAGGAGACCGTGCGCGAGGCGATCCACGATGTCGAGAACAATGGCATCGTGTTCATTGACGAAATGGACAAGATCTGCGCGCGCGAGGGGCGCGGCGGCGGCGCCGATGTGTCGCGCGAGGGCGTGCAGCGCGACCTGCTGCCCTTGATCGAGGGCACGACCGTGACGACGAAACATGGCTCGGTGAAGACCGACCATGTGCTGTTCATCGCCTCCGGCGCTTTTCATGTCGCCAAGCCCTCGGACCTTTTGCCGGAACTTCAGGGGCGCCTGCCGATCCGCGTCGAACTCTCTTCGCTTAATGAAGAGGATTTCCGTCGCATCCTCACCGAGACGGAAGCCTGCCTGACCAAGCAATATGTGGCGCTGCTCGGCACCGAGGGCGTCGAGCTGGAATTCGCGCCGAGCGCCGTGGAGGCCATCGCCAAGGTCGCCGTGGAGGTCAACACCTCGGTCGAGAACATCGGCGCGCGTCGGCTGCAAACGGTGATGGAGCGCGTACTCGACGACATCAGTTTCACGGCGTCGGACCGCGACGGCGAAAAAATCGTCATCGACGGCGAGTTCGTCGAGAAGCACATCGGCGACCTCGCGAGAAACCGCGATTTGAGCCGGTTCATTTTATAGCGCGCGGGGCGCCTCGCACTTGCGCGGGGCGAAAACCGTTGCCATAAGGACCGCCGGCTTCCCTCAACCGGCGCAACACATGTCCAGCTTCCCCGAGCGCGTCTTTTCCGGCGTGCAGTCCACCGGCAATCTGCATCTTGGCAACTATCTCGGCGCCATCGTCAAATTCGTCGAGCTGCAAAAGACCCATGACTGCCTCTATTGCGTCGTCGATCTGCACGCCATCACCGTGCCGCAAGACCCGCTGACGCTGCGCGACAACACGCGCGAGATCGCGGCCGCCTTCATCGCCTGCGGCATCGACCCCAAGAAAAATATCGTCTTCAACCAGAGCCAGGTTCCCGAACACGCGGAACTCGCCTGGGTCTTGAACTGCATCGCGCGCATTGGCTGGCTGAACCGCATGACGCAGTTCAAGGACAAGGCCGGCAAGGACCGCGAGAACGCCTCCATCGGTCTTTATGATTATCCCGTGCTGATGGCCGCCGACATTCTGATTTATCGCGCGACGCATGTGCCGGTCGGCGAGGACCAGAAGCAGCATTTGGAGCTTGCCCGCGACATCGCGCAAAAGTTCAACAACGACTTCGCGGAGTCGATTTCCCGCAATGGTTTTGGCGACGCGTTCTTTCCGCTGCCCGAGCCGCTGATCTCCGGCCCGGCGACGCGCGTGATGAGTCTGCGCGACGGCTCCAAGAAAATGTCGAAATCGGACGCATCGGAATATTCGCGCATAAACCTCTCCGACGACGCCGATCAGATCGCGCAAAAAATCCGCAAGGCCAAGACCGACCCCGAGCCTTTGCCGTCCGAGGAAAAGGGGCTGGAAGGGCGCGCCGAGGCGGCCAATCTCGTCGGGATTTTCGCGGCGCTCTCGGGGCGCGACAAGGTGGGCGTGCTCGCCGAATATGGCGGCGCCAATTTCTCGGCCTTCAAGAACGCGTTGGTCGATCTCGCGGTGGAGAAGCTCTCGCCGATCACCGCCGAGATGCGCAAGATCACCGCGAACCATGATTATATCGACACGGTGCTGCGCGACGGCTCCGCGCGCGCGCGGGCGCTGGCCAATGAGAACATGAAGGCGGTGAAGGATATCGTGGGGTTTTTGCGGTAGGCAGGGGTTCACCCCCGCCGCCACGCGATAAGCCCCGCCGTGGACCCATCCAGCGCCGCCGTCGACGCGCCCGCGTCCTCGACGATCGGCGCGAGGCGGCTGGCCAGTTCCTTGCCCAGTTCCACGCCCCATTGGTCGAAAGGGTTGATGTCCCAGATCACCGAC
Organism: Methylocystis sp.; assembly: GCA_049591215.1. Classification (GTDB taxonomy): domain Bacteria; phylum Pseudomonadota; class Alphaproteobacteria; order Rhizobiales; family Beijerinckiaceae; genus Methylocystis. The sequence continues at coordinate 4,335 of JBAWEN010000050.1, forward strand.
TGCGTGAACACCTTGTGCTCGTAGAGCGCGACGAGCCGGCCCAGCGTGCGCGGATCGAGTTTTCGATACAGCAGCGTGCTCGATGGGCGGTCGCCGGAAAAAACCTTATGCGGCGCGAGGCGTTCGACGTCCGCCTCGGAGCGCCCTTCCTTGCGCAACAGCGCCTTGGCCTCCTCCAACGTTCTCCCGCGCATAAAAGCTTCGCTTTGGGCGAGGCAGTTGGCGAACAGCAGCGCATGGTGATGCGGGTCGGCGGCGACGGGTTCGGCGGCGACCAGAAAATCTATCGGCGTCACGTCGGTTCCCTGGTGCAGCAGTTGGAAAAACGCGTGCTGTCCATTGGTGCCGGGCTCGCCGAAAATCACGGGGCCAGTCGCGCGTTCAACCGGCGCGCCGGCGCGCGTCACGGATTTGCCGTTCGACTCCATGTCGAGCTGTTGCAGATAGGCGGGAAAGCGGGCGAGCCGCTGGTCATAGGGGATGACGGCATGGGTGGCGCGGCCCAGCACATTGCGATGCCACACGCCCAAAAGGCCCATCAGCGCGGGGATGTTTTTATCGAGCGGCGCCTCGCGAAAATGCGTGTCGATGTCGAAGCCGCCTTGCAGAAATTGCATGAAATGATCGGGCCCGACGCCGATCGCGAGAGCAAGGCCGATCGACGACCACAGCGAATAGCGCCCGCCGACCCAATCCCAAAAGCCAAACACGCGCTCGGGGTTGATGCCGAATTCCGCTGCCTTGTCGAGCCGCGTCGACACGGCGGCGAAGTGCTTTGGGACCGCCGCCTCGCCGAGCGCGGCGACGACGCGCGCCCGCGCGCTGGCCGCGTTGGCCATGGTCTCCTGCGTCGTGAAAGTTTTCGACGAGACGATGAACAGCGTGCGCGAAAGATCGAGCGGCTCCAGCGTGTCGGAAAGATCGGCGCCGTCGACATTGGCGACGAAATGCGTTCGCGGCCCCGCGCCGCGATAGGGCGACAATGCCCGCGCCGCCATCGCCGGCCCGAGGTCGGAGCCGCCGATCCCTATATTCACGATGTCCGTGAAGGGTTTATCGCCCGCGCCCAGAATCGCGCCCGTCCGTACGTCGCGCGCGAAGGCGAGGACGCGCTCGCGCGTCGCTTCGATCTCGCGCCTGACATCGACGCCTTGCACGATGATCGGCTTGTTTGAAAAGTCGCGCAGCCCCATATGCATGGCGGCGCGCCCTTCGGTGTTGTTTACGGGATCGCCGGCAAACAGCGCCGCGCGCCGGCCCTCGAGATCGCGAGCCTCGGCTAGCGCGACCAGCAAGGCGATCGTGTCGCGCGTGATTTTGTGCTTGGAGAAATCGAACAGAAATTCGTCGAGCGGCACGGAAAATTCCTGAAAGCGCGACGGATTTCGCGCGAACAGGTCGCGCGCGCTCTCCACCCGCAGCGCGCGGGCATGGGCGTCGAGGGCGTCGAAGGCTGTGGCGACGGCGGTTTTCGGCATGGAGGCGCCTTTGCGGGAGCGGGGCTGATTCGTGCTCCACAGCATAGCAAAAGGACGCCGCCGCCGCGCCGGCTAGAAGCAACGCGCAAAAACGCGCATCGACGCGCATGAAAGCCGATTTTTTGGCGCGGGCCGCGCATTCTCGCCGCGGGCGACGACGGCGCGCCCCACAGGCCCGCTCCAAGTTCGGGAAATTCGATTATGACAGGTATTTTGCTATATTATGACAGAAACATGTGAAACCTATATCGGTTCAATGACGTTTCCCCACCGGGAGAGACAAATGAACATCATACCCTTCCTCGACGTGCGTCGCGGCGGTCCCGTCGCTCACACGCGCGCACGCCTCGCGGCGGCGGCGGCGTTGCGCGAGCTTTGTCTGGCGCCGGTCCCGCGCTGGAGCCGGCATGTTTGTTTGTCATCGATCGACCACATCGCCGCGAAATGGCTGCGCAGTTCAGTTTCGACCTATGGCGAGGATCTGCATGACGTCGCGCGGATTTTGGGTTTTCCGGGCGCGCTGACGCTGAACATGTCCTATCTTTTCGCCTGCACCACCTCGGCGGCGCGGGGACCGAACGGCGCGCCGCTGCTGCGCCGCTCGCTCGACTGGCCGTTCGACGGGCTCGGCCGTTGCGTCGAAATCGCCTGGCAGTCCGGGCCGGCGGGCGACTTCTACAACGTCACCTGGCCGGGCGCGGTCGGCGTGCTGAGCGCCATGGCGCCGGGACGCTTTTGCGCGGTGATCAACCAGGCGCCGATGCGCCGGCGCACACGCGGACCTATCGGGCTTCCCTATGACGCGATGCTCAATCTCGGCAATGCGCTGATGCGCGAGGACGGCTGGCCGCCGGACCATTTGCTGCGTCTCGCCTTCGAAACATGCGAAAGCTTCGAGGACGCGATAGCGCTCCTCTCGCGCGAGCCGCTGGCTCGACCGGCCCTGTTCACGCTGACAGGAACGCGCCCCGACGAAATGGCGGTCGTCGAGCGGACCGAGCGCGAGGCGCTCGTGCTGCGCGGCCATGCGACGGTGGCCAACGACTGGCAGACGCCGCGCAGGGGCTGGCAAGGCCGGATGGGGCTCGAGAACAACGAGGCGCGCAAGGCCGCGATGCGCGGTTTCGCCCCCGGCGGCCCGGCGTTCCGTTGGGCCGTGCCGCCCGTGCTGAACAGCACGACTCGGCTCGTCGTGGAAATGTCGGCGGCCGGAGCGGGTGATCTTCGCGCCAGGGGCTACGAGGCGCTGTCCTGGGACAGCCTGCCAACTCCAGCGACGAAGGATTTTCACCTTTGCGACGCGGCGCCGGCGCTGGCGGCGTGAGAACTCGTGGCGCCTCGGCCGCGCCCATTTTGGCCGTTTCCGGCGTAAGGGATAGTTGAATCGGCTGAGCGCCGACGCGAACATGGGATCGCGCGGCGTAGCGACGAGCACGCAGGCTCCATCAACAATTTTGTAAAAAAACCCGCGGGTTTCGCGGTCGAAAGCGACGCCGCGAATGGAGCGCCGGAGCTTGACGGCGAGGGAGCGCGCCGAAATATCGCGACAATCGCCACACGCTCGAACGACCTAGGGCGCGGCATTCCATCCTCGAACTCGCCAGAATACTCTCGAATAAATGCATATTCGGGATGCGCCTCGCGAAGATTTCGTCGCGCGAGGGCGTAAGCCGGCCGCCATTGACAGGCGCCCGTCGCAACTGGTCTATGCTGGCGTTAAGCCCGCGCCACGCGCCCGTGAATAGGAAAAGGATCTAACGCCCTTTGTCCATCAAATTGCCACCCGAAGTCATCGAACCCTTTACGCGCGCCTGGCGCCATCGGGAGCTTATCCGCGCGGTGGCGCGGCGAGAGTTCCTGTCGCGGTTTCGCGGCTCCGCGCTGGGGCCGGCCTGGGCCGTGCTATCGCCGCTGATCATGATGGTGACATATACGGCGGTGTTTTCGATCACCGTGCCGCAGCTTGCCGCCGGAAAGAGCGTGACCGAATACGCCAGCGGAATTTTCGTCGGATTGATTATCTTCAATCTCTTCAGCGAACTCGCCTATCGCGCGCCGATGTTGCTGCACGAGCATGTAAATTTCGTCAAAAAATCGATCTTCCCCAGCGAAACCATCGCTTGGACCGCCTCGATCCGCGCTTTCACCTATGGCGCGATCGCATTTGTCGTGTTTTTGGTTTTTCGGTTGGTCATGGGCGCCTCCCTCCCGGGAACCCTGCTGTTCGCGCCCTTGCTGTTCGCGCCTTTCGCGCTGTTCATTTTGGGGATCGTTTGGTTCTTCATGGCGCTGGGAGCCTTTACGCGCGATGTCGCGCATATCATGGCTTCGGTCGTGCCGATCCTGATGTTCGCGACGCCCGTGTTCTATTCAATGGAACAAGTGCCGCCCCGATATGCCATCTGGCTGCGGTTCAACATAGTGGGCGACTATATCGAGATGCTCCGCGGCGTCGCGCTCGACGGCGTATTGCCGAATCCGTTTGGCTACGTGCTGCTCGTCGCGGCTTCCTATGCCGTGTTCCTGTTCGGCTACCAATTCTTTATGCGTTACAAGTCGGTCATCGTCGACGTCATCTGAACCCAAGCGCGCGCGCGGGGCTAAGCGTTACGCGTAAGGCGCGGCGAGACCGTCGTCTGGCGCCGAGTAAGGCGACGCCGCGCCGGCGGCGATGAGCCGGGCGCGCGGCCCGTAATTCAGCCGCGCGATCAGCCAGGCCGAGCCCAGAATTTCCAGCAGCGCCATCGCCGCGACCAGCACCACGAAGCGCGCGTCCGCCCGCAACAGCGACTGCAACGCGACGAGAAACAGAATATGCGCGGCCGGAATGGCGATGATCGTCAGCGCGCCGCCAGCCCCGCGCCGGCCGGTGATATTGCCGAAGTTGAGCACAAGCGCCATTGCGAGCAGCGAGTGCCCCAGACTCA
>JBAWEN010000051.1:0-1761 GCA_049591215.1 Methylocystis sp.
GCATCGGTCGTCCCTTGCGCCAGCGTGACGAATTTATCGTCCCTGACTCCCTCGACACGCAGTTGCGCTCCGGCGACCGGCTGCGCGGTGGCGAGCGAGGTGACGGCGAAACGCACGCGTCCCGGCTCCTCGATTGCGCTGAGCGTCAAATCGGTAACGACGACGCGCAGCCAATGGCGCGCGCTCTCGCCCGGCGCGCGCAGCCCGACCAGATAGGCGCCGGGCTGTTCGCGCCCCTTGATGCGGGCGAAATCCTCGGAAAGATCGATCCCGAACCTGGCGTCGGCGCCGTCGCGCCGCAACGGCAGGATGGCGAGTCTCGATACGGCGGGCGATCCCAGCGCCTTGATGCGGTCCTTGATCGCGTCGGCCTCGATGTCGGCGCTCTCGCTCCAGGCCTTGGGCTCATTGCCGGGCAGCGGCGGCGCATCGGCGTCGGCGGTGTCGACGCCGTGATCGGGGAACGGCCAGAAGTCGCGCGACAAGGGGTCGATCGCGTGGATGCGAATATCGGCGCGCTCGACGCCGCGCCCGCGCAGCGGCAAGACTTGCGGGCCAAGTCGTTCCACGATGCCGAAGCCTGCGTCCCATTGCAACGCGGGCGCGTCGCGCGTGAAGGCGAAGCGTTGCGCGAAGGCGCCGGCCAAGGCCCGCCCGCGCGCGTCATGCAGCGCGCCCGGCGCGATGTTCAGCTCGTAAACGCGATCCGATAAAAACTTGCCGGTGATCTTCAGGCGCTGGCGGTCGACCTCGACGCCGAGATCGTCGACGGGCGGCGTAAAGCGCAGTGCTTCTCGCGCGCGTAAGATATCGAGCGGCGCGGGCTCGGCGGAAAATTGCAGCGACAGGCGCCGCTTGTTGGCGGGCGCGTATTGCGAGCCCGCGTCGCCGCCCTCTTCCCCGCCGCTCTCGGGCACCGGCGCGCCGGCCCCGTTCGACGCGCATCGCAGCACGCCATCGATCTTGTCGTCGTTCCAGCCGCGGCCGCAGGTCGTGTCGACAACGGCGAAAGGCGTCGCCGTGCGCACGCGCAGTTCGAAGGTTTCCTGGTCGAAGCCGGGTTCGTCCGCGAGTTTCAGCCTGATGACGGCGAGTTGACCGTCGGCGATGGCCTCGCGAAATTTTATGACATAGCTTTGCTCGGCGGAGCGCTTGCTTCGCTCCAGCGGAAGAATGTCGAAATCGGCCGATGACAGCACCCGCCCGCCGCGCTTTGATACACCCGGCGAGGGCCGTATCTCGATGGCGAGCAGGCGCGCCAGCGCTGTCGCCTCGACCGGCGAGGGGAACGTCAGCGCGATTTGCGTTAGTTCGGGTATGGGATCGGCGCCGTCGGCTGGCGTGGTGGAGCTTGGCGTCGGCAGCAGCGCGACCAGCCGCGTTTCGTTTGAACCCGATTTCACTACGACGCGCGCCAGCGGCGTCCAGGGTTCCGCGGGACGAAACTGAAGGGCGCGCGGCCCCAGCCAGCGCCATTCGCCGGCCGGCTCCGGCGAGAGAGTGGCGAATTTTTCATGCGCGTCGGCGGGACCGCCGTTTTTGGGGCCAGCGTCGAAATCGAAGAAGATGGTGACGGGGTCCCAATCGCGCAGGAATTTTTCCGGCACGACGCGGGCGCCGTCGGCGCGCTCAACACGCTCAAAATTGGTGGGCGGGCTTTGCGGCTCGGCGCGCGACGCCGGAGCGAAGAGGGCGAGCGACGCTAGCGCGAGCAATGCGAGAAATCTGTTTTTCATCGAAGCGTCTCGTTCCCTATCGCAT
>JBAWEN010000052.1:0-10600 GCA_049591215.1 Methylocystis sp.
GCTCGACACCGCGCGACGGCTCGCCGCCTTGATCGAGGCGACGCGCGACGACGCCTCGCCCTTCCCCTTCGCGTTGATCGCGCTCGACGGCGATCTGGAGCAGATGCTGCGCGACGAGCCGGCCTTCACCGTGGAGGAGCGCTACCGCTCGATGCTCGCGGGGTCGCGCCGTCGCGACGCCGCCGCGGGACGCACGCTGATCGGCCCGCAAGGCAGCGATCTATTGGTGCGGCACGGCCCCAAGGGCGAGGCCGCGCGCGACTGCTCGACTGGCGAACAGAAAGCGCTGCTCGCCGGTCTCGTGTTGGCCCATGCGCGCCTCGTGACCGCCATGCGCGGCATGGCCCCCGTGCTTCTGCTGGACGAGATCGCCGCGCATTTCGACGCGCGCCGACGCGAAGCCCTGTTCGACGAACTGGACAAGCTCGGCGGCCAGGTCTGGATGACCGGCGCCGATCCGGCGCTGTTCACTTCGCTGGAGGGCCGCGCCGACATTTTCATGGTGACGCCGGGGCGGATCGAGCGGCGCGAATAGGGCGCGGGCTCTCAGCGCTGGACCGGCGCGTTGTTACTTGTTAATTCGGAGAGAACCACTCGGGAGCGCATCGATGAAGCCATCGGAGACATTGCTCGGGCGCGGCGCGGCGATCCGCGCCATCGTCGAGGCTCATCGCGCTTCCAACGCCAGAGTGTTCGGCTCTGTCTTGCATGGTTGCGACACCGAGGACAGCGACCTCGATATTCTCGTCGACCCCGCACCGGAAGCAACAATGTTCGACATTGGCGCAATTCGCCATGAATTACGCCAGTTGCTTGGCTTGACGGTGGACGTGCTGACGCCGAACGGATTGCCGGACAAGTTCCGAGACGCCGTTCTCGCCGAGGCGAAGCCGGTATGAGCGCCGACGCCCAGCGTTTGTCCAACTATCTCGGCCACATTCTTGAAGCTATCGAACGCATTCGTCGCTACACCGACGACATGGACGAAATCCGCTTTTCCCAGAACGACATGACGCAGGACGCGGTGATTCGCAATTTAGAGATTATCGCCGAGGCCAGCCGCAACATAGCGCGTCATTATCCCGATTTCGCAAACGCGCATCGTGAGCTTCCGCTTTCATTCGCCTACGAAATGCGCAATGCCCTCGCTCACGGATATTTCAAAATCGATATGGCGATCGTGTGGAAGACCATCGAAACCGATCTTCCACACTTGCATCAGCAGGTCCAAGCCATCCTCGACTCTTTGCCTTAACGCTGAACATCGAGAAGACCCGCCCTATCCCAACAACTGCCGCAACACATAAGGCAGGATGCCGCCGTTGCGGAAATATTCGAGCTCGTCGAGCGTATCGATGCGCGCCAGCAGCGGGACTTCTTTCGTTTCTCCATCGGGATAGACGATCTTCGCCTTCAGCGTCTGGCGTGGCGCGAGGCTCTCGCCAAGACCATCGATCGTTACGGTTTCCGCTCCGGTGAGGCCAAGCGAATCCCAACTCGTTCCCGGCTCGAAGGTCAGCGGCAAAATCCCCATGCCGACGAGATTGGAGCGGTGGATGCGTTCGAAACTCCGCGCGATCACCGCGCGCACACCAAGCAGAGCCGTGCCCTTGGCGGCCCAGTCGCGCGAGGAGCCATTGCCATATTCGGCGCCGGCGAACACGACGAGCGGCGCGCCCTCGGAGGCGTATTTCATCGCCGCGTCGTAGATCGACATTTCCTCGCCGCCGGGGAAATGCCGGGTGACGCCGCCCTCTGGCACGTTGCCGGCGGCGTCCTTGGCGATGAAATTCTTGATGCGGATATTGGCGAAGGTTCCGCGCATCATCACTTCGTGATTGCCGCGGCGCGTGCCGTACTGGTTGAAGTCCTTTGGCTCGACGCCTTGCTCCTGCAACCATTTGCCGGCGGGCGAGGCCGCCTTGATTGAGCCGGCCGGCGAAATATGGTCGGTCGTGATCTTGTCGCCGAACAGCGCCAGTATGCGCGCGTTCTCGACGTTGGCGACGGGCTTTGGCTCCTTGGTCAACCCCTCGAAATAGGGCGGATTGCGCACGTAGGTGGAGTCCGCGTCCCAACCATAGGTCTCGCCGGCGGGCACCTTGATCTTGCGCCAATGCGCGTCGCCGTCGAACACATTGGCGTAGGCGCCTCGGAACATCGCGCGGGTGACGTTCTTGCGGATGAATTGCGCGATTTCCTCGTTAGAGGGCCAAAGGTCGCGCAAAAACACCGGGTCGCCTTTCTTGTCGTGGCCGAGCGGCTCCTTGGTCAAGTCGATCGACGCCGTTCCCGCCAGCGCGAACGCCACCACCAGCGGCGGCGACGCCAGATAATTGGCCTGCACGTCGGGGTTCACGCGGCCCTCGAAATTGCGGTTGCCGGACAACACGGAGGCGGCCACGAGATCATTCGCATTGATGGTCTTCGACACCGCCGCCGGAAGCGGCCCGGAATTGCCGATGCAGGTGGTGCAGCCAAAGCCGACGAGATTGAAACCGAGCTTGTCGAGCGATTTTTGCAGGCCGGACTTTTCGAGATATTGCGCCACCACCTGGCTGCCGGGCGCGAGCGAGGTCTTCACCCAGGGCTTGACCTTCAGACCGCGTTCGACCGCGTTGCGCGCCAGCAGCCCCGCGCCGATCAAAACGCCGGGATTGGAGGTGTTCGTGCAGGAAGTTATGGCGGCGATCACCACGTCGCCGTGACCGAGATCGTAATTCTCGCCCTCGACCGGGAATCGGGGGCCGAGCCCGCCGGGCTTCTTATACTCATTGGCGAGCGAGGTCTCGAAGGTCGAGCCCATGTCCTCCAGCGCGACGCGGCCCTCGGGACGCTTGGGGCCGGCGAGCGAGGGAACGACGCTGGAGAGGTCGAGTGCGATCGTATCGGTGAATTCCGGCTCGGGCGCCTTCGCCGTGCGCAACATGCCCTGCGCTTTGGCGTATTTTTCGATCAACGCCACGCGCGCCGCCACGCGCCCAGAGGTGTGGAGATAATCGAGCGTTTCGGCGTCGATCGGGAAGAAGCCGCATGTCGCGCCATATTCGGGCGCCATATTGGCGATGGTGGCGCGGTCCGCGAGCGACAGATGATCGAGCCCGTCGCCATAAAACTCCACGAATTTGCCGACGACGCCTTTCTTGCGCAGCATTTGCGTGACGGTGAGCACCACGTCGGTGGCGGTGACGCCCTCGCGCGGTTGGCCCTCCAGTTTGAAGCCGATCACCTCTGGCGCCAGCATCGACAAGGGCTGGCCGAGCATGGCCGCCTCCGCCTCGATTCCGCCGACGCCCCAACCGAGCACGGCGAGACCGTTAACCATTGTCGTATGCGAATCGGTGCCGACCAGCGTGTCGGGATAGGCGGTCTCGATGGTTTGCGTCTTGCCCTTGACCTTGATCTTCTCTTTCTTGGTCCAGACCGTCTGCGCGAGAAATTCGAGATTGACCTGATGGCAAATGCCGGCGCCCGGCGGCACCACGCGGAAATTATCGAAGGCGGATTGGCCCCATTTCAGGAAGCGGTAACGCTCGCCGTTGCGCTGATATTCGATATCGACATTTTGTTTCAGGGCGCGCGCCGTGCCGAAGTAATCGACAATCACCGAATGGTCGATGACGAGATCGACCGGGGCCAGCGGATTGATTTTTTGTGGATCGCCGCCGAGCGCGACAAATGCGTCGCGCATCGCCGCGAGATCGACCACGGCGGGAACGCCGGTGAAATCCTGCATCAGGACGCGCGCCGGACGAAAGGCGATCTCGACTTCGCCCTTGCCCTTTGATGTCAGCCAGCCGGCGAAGGCTTCGATATTCTCCTTCGTGACCGTGCGGCCGTCTTCGTGGCGCAGCAGATTTTCGAGCAAAACCTTAAGCGAATAGGGCAGCCGCGAGACGCCTGGGAGTCCATTTTTCTCGGCGGCCTTAAGCGAAAAATAGTGATAGGTCTTGGCGCCGACGACGAGTTTTTTGCGGGCCTTGAAACTGTCGAGAGAGGTCATGGAAATTATCCTACCGGGGCGCGAGAGATGACTTGCCGCCCTTTGTAGAAAATTCCATGCCAAAAACACAATAGCAAAGGATGGAGCCACCTCGCGCGCCGCGCTCAAACGGGTTCGAAATCGCCGATCTCGTATAATTGAAGCTCGCGATCGGAGATTCGTGGCGCCGGCCGCGCCGACTTCTCCCGCGGCCGGCGCCGCGGGAGAGTTTAGGCCGCGCGGATCACCCCGCCTGCATGGCCTCGGGCTTGGTCCTCGCGCGCTTGGTCATCAAGCGGTTGAGCGCCGAGACGTAGGCTCTCGCCGAGGCGACCAGCGTATCGGGGTCGGCGCCGCGTCCCGTCACCGACTTGCCGTCCTCGGACAGGCGCACCGAGACCTCCGCTTGCGCGTCGGTCCCTTCCGTCACGGCATGGACCTGAAACAGCTCCAGCACCGCCTCATGCGGCGCCAGCGCCTTGATCGCGTTGAAGATCGCGTCCACCGGACCGTTGCCGGTCGCCTGATGCGTGACCTTTTCGCCATCGATGTCGAGCGTCAGCGCCGCCGATTGCGGGCCGCTGGTGCCGGCGATGACGGTCAGAGCCGTGACCTTGATCCGCTCATGGGCGTTGACGATCTCGTCGTCGACAAGCGCCATCAGGTCTTCGTCGTAGACGACTTTTTTGCGGTCGGCCAAGTCCTTGAAACGCTTGAAGGCGTCCTCCAGCGCATTGTCGCCGAGATCGTATCCCAATTCCTTCAGCTTTTCGCGGAAGGCGTGGCGGCCCGAATGCTTGCCCATCACCAGAGAGGTCTTGGCGACGCCGACGCTTTCGGGCGTCATGATCTCGTAGGTGAACGCATTCTTGAGCATTCCGTCCTGGTGAATGCCGCTTTCATGAGCGAAAGCGTTCCGCCCGACGACGGCCTTGTTGTATTGCACCGGGAAGGACGTGACCGCCGACACGAGTTTCGACGCCCGGGTCAACAGCTTGGCGTCTATGCCGGTATGGAAGGGCAAAACATCGGGACGCGTTCGCATCGCCATGACGACTTCCTCCAGCGCGGCGTTGCCGGCGCGCTCGCCGATGCCGTTGATCGTGCATTCGATCTGCCGCGCGCCGCCGCGCACGCCGGCGAGCGAATTGGCGACGGCCAGCCCCAGATCATCGTGACAATGCACGGAGAAGATGGCTTTGTCGGAATTGGGCACGCGCTCCCGCACGCCCCGGAACAGCGCCTCATATTCCGCCGGAGTCGTGTATCCCACGGTGTCCGGGATGTTGATCGTGGTCGCGCCGGATTTAATCGCGATTTCGACCGCGCGGCACAGAAAGTCGAACTCCGTGCGGGTGCCGTCCTCGGCCGACCACTCGACATCGGCGACATGATTGCGCGCCCGCGTCACCGAGGAGGCGATCAACTCCAGCACGCGCGACGGCTCCAACTGGAGCTTGTATTTCATATGCAGCGGCGAGGTGGAGATGAAGGTGTGGATGCGCGGGCGACGCGCCTCGCGCAGGGCCTCGGCGCAGCGGTCGATGTCTTTTTCCGAGGCGCGCGCGAGGCCAGCGACGGAGCCGTTTTTCACGCGCCTCGCGATCTCAAAGACGCTTTCGAAATCGCCGGGGCTGGCGATCGGAAAGCCCGCCTCGATGATGTCGACGCCCAGCGCGTCGAGCAAATCGGCGACCTCCAGTTTTTCCTCCAGCGTCATGGAGGCGCCGGGCGACTGCTCGCCGTCGCGCAGCGTCGTGTCGAAAATGACGACGCGGTTGGCGTCATGGTCCTGCGCGTGCGAGGGCGCGCGTGGGTCTGGAATGTGATGAGTCATTGGTCGGTTCCTGCTGTAGCCTTGCCCGCCGCGCGGGCTTCTTGTTGCCTGTCTCGCGCTTGATCCCCTGAAGGCCTGGGCCACTAAAGGCCCGTCGTGCGTTCAGGGGCGGCTAAGAAGCAGCAGAATGGCGAGAGGACGCGCGACAACAGCAGCCGCCGCGTCGGGGCGGCGCGCTTTCGAGCAAATCGCGGGGGCGGCATGGCTCGCCACGCTTTTAGGATCCTCGTTCGCCGGCAATTGGGCCGGGGTTGCGGCGAGTTCAAGATAAACGGCTTCGGGCGCGCTGACAAGCGGCGCGCGCGCGCCGCCGAAATTTTCGACGAATCACCAATTCATCGGCTATAAGGCCGCCATGAAACCTTCAAGAAGCACGTCGAAACCTTCAGGAAGCACGCCGCGCGATGACCATCAGATTGCATAAAGGCGACCTCCCCGCGGGCGCCGACTTCGGCTCCAGCGTCGCGATAGACACGGAGACGCTGGGCCTCAACCACCAGCGTGATCGGCTGTGCCTTGTCCAGCTTTCGCGGGGCGACGGCAACGCCGAACTCGTTCAAATCGCCCGCGGCCAGACGAGCGCGCCCAATCTGGAGCGGCTGCTGAACGATCCCAAGGTGCTGAAACTTTTTCATTTCGCGCGTTTCGACTTGGGGATTCTGGGCCTAACCTTCGGCGCGGTTCCGGCGCCGGTCTATTGCACCAAGATCGCCTCCAGACTGGCGCGCACCTATACCGATCGCCACGGCCTAAAGGATCTCACGCGCGAACTGCTCGGGGTCGAAATCTCCAAGCAGCAACAGTCCTCGGACTGGGGCGCGGAGACCCTCTCGGAGGCGCAGCAGGCCTATGCCGCCTCGGACGTGCTGCATCTGCACGAGCTTAAGGCGCGGCTCGACGTCATGCTGGCGCGCGAGGGGCGCGACGCCCTCGCCGCCGCCAGTTTCGACTTTTTGCCCGCGCGCGCTCGGCTCGATCTCGCGGGATGGCCGGATACGGATATTTTCGCGCATATGTGACGCGCCTCGAATTCGCCATGGCGCGCGGGTTTAATCCGAGGAATCTGACATTGCTTGTCTTGCCGAGGCCTGCTTGAACGACGCCCCGTCCACCACGCGTAGCCGCCTTGGCTCCATCGGAGCGCCCCGGGAGAACGCCTTTCCCGCCGCGCTGCGACATACGACGCGCGTGGCCCGGCTGCGCTGGTTCATGCTCTGGGGCGTCGGCGGCATCGTGGCTGTCGTCGCCGTCGTCGTCGGCTTTCAGTTCCTGCGATTTCTGCCCATTGACCTGCGCTTCGCCCATATCGCGATGAAGGGGTCGCGCATCACCATCGAATCGCCGAAACTGGTCGGATACCGCCCCGACGGACGCCCATACGAACTGCGGGCGAAAGTCGGGATACAGGACATGTCGACGCCCGATTTGTTCGAACTCGAGGAACTCGACGTGCGTCTTGACAGCGGCCCGGGCCAGGAGGTGCTTCTGAAGTCGGCGGCCGGTCTCTATGACTCCAAGAAAGACCGCGCCGATCTTTCGGGCGGCGTTCGAATTTATGACGACAAAAGTTATGAACTGCTGCTCGAATCGGCGGTCATGGACTTTAAGGCGAGCACGCTGACATCCGAGCGCCACTCGACGCTGAACCTCAATGGCGGCAAGATTTGGGGAAATTCGGTGGAAGTCGTCCAAGGGGAGCGCCGCTTGACCTTCGTTGGCGGCGTGCATTCGGTGCTGTATGGCGACGACGGCGAAGAAGCGGCCAAAGCGCCATAGGATGCGCGGAGTTTCGACAGGCGTTAGTGGCCTCATGTCGTTGCTCGCGGGGGGGCTTTCGACGCAACCAATATGGGAAGGCGATAGTTTGATGCGTGCATCCATTCTCGCGGCGGCGCTGGTTTTCGCGGTCTGCGCGCCCGCATGCGCCAAATCCACGCGCACCGGAGGAATTTTGCCTGGCGCCAGCGCGAGCGACCCGTTGGACATCGACGCCGGAAAACTCGATTATTTCGACAAGGAGCAGAAGCTCATCTATTCCGGCAGCGTGATCGTCGTAAACGGCCCCTCGACGCTGAAAGCCTCGAAGCTGACGATCTTCCTCGACGACAGCAAGACCGCGCCCAAAAAGGGCGCCGCCGAAGGCGGAACGTCGAGCGACAGAGTCAAGCATATCGAGGCCGATGGACCCGTGACCATGGTTTCCAAGGACCAGATCGGCACGGGCGATCACGGCACTTACGACCGCGCCGAGAACAAGGTGTATCTGAACGGCAATGTCGTTCTGACCCAAGGCGACACTGTGACCAAGGGCAATCGGCTGGTCTACGATATTCCCACGGGTCAGGCCGTGGTTCTGGCCGACGACGGCTCGGGGAAGGATTCGGGCCGCGTGCACAGCATCTTGACGCCAAAAAACAAGTAATTTCGCCGGCCTGACGCCGACTTGCGGCTGGAGCTTTCGCCAACCCACCCGAGGGAGCGAAGCATTCCAGCGCGCTCCCGATTGTATCGTCGTCCTCGCAATGATCGCGGCCGACTCTTCGGTGAGCTTCGACTTACGGAATTCTCCACGAAACGTCCGTCAAGATGACCCGACACGCCGGACGGCGCTTGGCGACTAATCGACATTCTCCGTGTTACAAAGGCCACGAATAATGTCGTATTAATTACAGTATGCGTGCGTTCTGATCATAACACCCAAAAAATGAGCAACTCGCTCTTTTTATTACTTGTTGTAATTTAGATACAGCAGTTAAAAAATCGTCAAATCGCGCCGCTAGGCGCTAGACAAATCAAAAAACCGTCATCTATAAACATAGCTTATATCGCGCTTTGCCACCTGGACTTAGGCTAGCAAGACGCGAGACCGGCTGTGGCGTCGCGTCGAGACCGATATGCGCGCCCTCATTATACGGCGATGTGTCGCCGCCGTTGGGGAGATGTAAAAAATGGCCCGTAAGCCGTTGGATCGCGCGAACCCAAGCCGCAGATCGGTGTTGCTTGGCGCCCTTGCCGCCTCGGGGGCGCTTGCGCGTCCGGTCTTGGCGCAAACGGCGACCCTGCAAGTGGTGACCAGTTTCCCCGAGGAACTGACGACCCGCTACGAGCAAGAGTTCGAAAAAACGCATCCCGGCGCCCACGTGCAATTCGTTTGGAAGCAGTCGCGCGACGCGCTGGAGCAGCTTTCGCGCGCCGACCAAGGCGGAGCCGATGTTTATTGGGCCCCTTCGATAGGCAATTTTCCGATTCTTCGCGATCACGGCGCCTTGCGCGCGATTGAAGTCGACCGCGCTGTTTTGCCTGGCAAGCTTGGCGCGCAGCAGCTTTCCGACCCATCCGGCTTCTTCGAGGCCTTCGACATCGCGGGCTATGGCGTCGCGATCAACCCCGTGTTGCTGGGCGAGCGAGGCCTCAAGGCGCCGCGCGCCTGGCGCGACCTCGCCGCGCCCGCCTACGCGGGTCAGATCGTCATGCCGCTCGCCAGCAAGGTCGGGTTTTCACCGGCGCTCTACGACATCATCCTGCAATCGGAAGGCTGGGAGGAGGGCTGGGCGCTGTTGTCGGAGATCGGCGGCGGGTCCGAACTTCTCGCCCAGGGCGGCGGACCTGTCAGCGCCGTTAAGGAGGGTCAGGCGCCGCTTGGCCTGACGATCGACTTCCTGGCGCTGCAAGCGCGAGCGAATGGATTGCCGGTCGATTTCATCTACCCCGAGCGCACCGCGTTTCTGCCCGGCCATGTCGCCATTACCGCGGCGACGCGGCAATTCGATCTCGCCAAGGCTTTCGTCGACTTCGCGCTGTCGAGGGCGGGCCAACGTCTGATGACGGAGACCGACAGTTCGCGCCATCCCGCGCGTCCCGACGCCTATGAAGGCAAGCCGGCGGCCAATGTCGATCCCTTCGCGCTGCCGGCAAGCGCGTCTTTCGCCTATGACACGGAGATCGGACGTCGGCGGCCCGGCCTGGTCGTGGCTTTATTCGAGCTGATGCTGAGCGAGCGGCGCGAGAAGATCGCTCTTCTTTGGCGGGCGATTCACGCGGCCGAGGCTAAAAAGCCTCTCGGCGGCGAGGCGTTGACGACGCTTAAGGAAGCGCGCCGCCTCGTCGGGCTTGTCCCCGTTTCGGCGCGCGACGCCTCCGACCCGGCCTTCCTGGAGCGTTTCGCCAAACGCGAGGCGATTGACCCGGGCTTGATACAGAAATGGCGCGCCGAAATCGACGCGGCGCAAACGCAAGCGCAAGACTTGCTCGCGCGCGTGGGAGCCGCCCCGTGAAGCACGCGCTCGCGCTTGTTTCCTTGCTGGTTTTGACCGGCGCGGCGCCGTTCGAAAACGCCAAGCTCGACGGCGAGGCGTTCAGCCGGCCGATGCCCGGCCTCGACGCCGCGCAATCCGGAAGTTTTCGCGCCGGAAGCGGGCTGTTTCGCCAAGCTTGGGTGATCGGACCCTCGCAGGATCATCCCGATGTCGTGGGGCTGGGGCCGCTCTATAATCGCCTTTCCTGCATCGCCTGCCATGTCAAGAACGGGCGCGGCGCCGCGCCCGGCGATGAGGGCGGCGTCGCGCGCGCCAGGGTGTTGCGGCTTTCAAAGCCCGGCGTTGATCGAAGCACGTTTGGCGGCCCCCTGCCGCATCCCGTCTATGGCGCGCAGCTAAACCCGGAAGGGGTTCCGGGCGTGCCGGGCGAGGGTCGCGCGGTCATTCGCTATGAGTTTTTCGAAAGCAAGCTCGCCGACGGAACCGCGGTCGCGATGCGCCGCCCGCGCGTCGCATTGGAAGACC
>JBAWEN010000053.1:0-1959 GCA_049591215.1 Methylocystis sp.
GTCCTCGATCGTCGCCAGCCGCGCCCGCACGGCCTTGGCCTCGGCGCTCGCGCGCTTTTCGTCCTCATTCAGCACGTCGAATGTTTGGCGCGCGGTTTCCACATCCGCGGTGTCGGGCAGCGCGAGCCGCGCGAGCGCGTCGACGTCGCCGGCGCTCGGATCGAGCCTTGCCGCCTCCTCGGCCAAGCGGCCGCGCTCCAGCGTTTCGGCGAGCGTCTCGCGGCGCAGCCGCTCGGCGTCGGCGGGGATATCGGAAAAGGCGTGCAGTCGTTGCAACAGCGGGGCTGGATCAGGGCAGGGGCCGCGTTTCGCGCGAGCTTGCTCAAGGTCTCGCAGTTCCCGCTCCGCAACCGTCAGCGCGTCGTCGGCCTCGGCGAGACGCCGTTCGACGTCGCGGCGCGCGCCGATCAATTCGCGCGCCAGGGCCAGCGCCGGGTCCGAGGGCTGGCGCGCCAGAAGCTCCTCCACCGAGGCAAGGCCGAGCCGGCTCGCGGCGTCGCCAAGCGCGGCGCGCGCGATGCGCGCGGATTCGCCGCGCCTCGGCAAATCATCCTCGGCCTTGCGCACGGCGCCGAGTTTTTCGCGCAATGCGTCAATCTTGCCGCCGATTTCGAGCAAGGGCTCGTCGACCATCAGCGCCGCGATCGCCGCCGCGCCTTCGGCCTCGTCGAGTCGCTGGTCGGCGAGTTCCTTTTCGACGCTGGTCGCCTCGTCATGCGCCTCGCGCCACGACGCCAATGTCTCGGCGTCCATGTCGGGCAGATCGGCGAGGCTGGCGACTTCCGCACGAAGACTGTCCAGCCGGCGCAGTTTGGACGCCGTGCGCAGGGCGCGCTCGCGGCGGGCGAGGTCGCGCCCGATCCTGTCGTGCTCTTCGCCAAGCGACTGGCGTTTGACCTCGGCCTCCGCGACGGCTCCCTCGGCCGCCGCCAGCGCGTCCGCGGTGACGATGGCCTCGCGCAAATGCCTTTCGGCCTCCTGATGCTGGTCGAACGCCGCGTAAAACTCCTTGCCGGCGGCGCGGCGCGGGCCGAACAGATCGTCTGCTTCCGCGTCGAGACGAGCACGCAAATTCGCCAGCATCGAGAGCCGCGCCGAGGCAACGGCTAGGGTTTCGGCAAGCCGTCCGCCGGCCTTCAGCAGTTCCTGGCCGCCCTTGCGGAGCGCCTCGGCGGTGAGGCCGAATTCGCTGAAAAAAACCTCGCGCGTGACCGAGCCGAGCACGCCCGCCAGGAGATCGTCGGCGAGCGGCTTGTCGTCCGCGTCCAGCAGAGTGTTTTTGCTTCCCTTGCGCCGGCGCAAGAAAACTTGCGAGCCGTCGGCGAGCCGCAGCCTCGCGCCGACGCGCAGCGTCGTCTGGTCGTGCAAAAAAGCGAAATTCGTCGTCTTGCCGAAGCCAAACAACAAATCGCCGATGGCGTTCAACGCCGAGGTCTTGCCGGCTTCATTGGCGCCGAGCACCACGTGCAGATGCGCGCCCTCGCGCAGCTCCAGCACGCGGTCGGTGAAAGCGCCGTAACGCTCGAAAACGAGAGTCTCGAATCTCATGCGGGATGGATGCTTTCCGCTGAGGATTTCGTCGCCCGCGCGAGAGCCCTCATCCGACCCTTGCTTCGCAAGGGCCACCTTCTCCCACAAGTGGGAGAAGGGAGCGCCCATGTTCTTTTTGTTCCCGAAACAAAAGAAATTGAAGTTGAATCTGACGGCGCGCACCCTTCTCCCACTTGTGGGAGAAGGTGGTCCCGCGAAGCGGGATCGGATGAGGGGCGCCGCCGAAACCGCATCACGCGTCGCCTTCCGCCACGGCGATTTCGCCCATGAGCCGGTCGCGCGCCTCATTGGCCAGGAGCTCCAACGCCTCATCCCCATGCGGCATTTGCTCGCGCAAATCGCGCGGTAGCTTGTCGGAGATTTGCGCCGCGAGATCGTTGATGACGCTTGCGAATTCCGGGTCTTCGG
>JBAWEN010000054.1:0-12877 GCA_049591215.1 Methylocystis sp.
CCCCGGAGCCCGACGAAGACAAGCCCGACGACGCCGAGATCGTGAAGCCAAAGCCGCCGGTGAAGCCGAAGCTAGAAAAGGTCGAAAAGGAAACGCCGACGCCTCCGAAGCCCCCCGAAAAGCCCAAGGAGGCGCCGCGCCTCAAGACCGACGAAGTGGCCAAGCTGCTCCAGCAGAGGAAGCTCGATAAGACGGCGGAAAAAGCCGAGGACGGCAAGGAAGCGGAGAAGAGCGACAAGCCGAAGTCCGCCGAACCAAAATCCGGAAAGCCGAAATCGGGCGACGAGAGCGCGCCGACGTCGAAGTTTAGCGCGTCCAATATCGCCAATCTGCTCAGCCATGAGGCCCCGCAACAGCGCGCCTCGACCGGGCGCGAGCGGACGCAACTCGCCTCGCTCGGCGCGCCGACCGCCACGGCGGCCAAAATGTCGCCTTCGCTGCAAGGGCGCATCGATAGCTACACCGTCGAGCATTACCGCAAATGCTGGGCGACGGCGCTGTCGATGAACGCCATGACCTATGTGCCGCGCGTGGAGTTT
The DNA here is from genome assembly GCA_049591215.1 of Methylocystis sp. Lineage (GTDB taxonomy): Bacteria > Pseudomonadota > Alphaproteobacteria > Rhizobiales > Beijerinckiaceae > Methylocystis. The sequence goes on from JBAWEN010000054.1 coordinate 540, forward strand.
CGCCTCTCGCCCGTCGGCGCGCTTGAGGGCGAGCCGCGCCTCCTGAACCCCTCGTCCAACCCAATCGAAAAGGCCCGCGGCGAGCAGGCGCTGGCCGCCGTGCGGCGGTGCAGCCCAATGCAGATCCCAGCGGAGTTCACCCCCTTTTACGACTATTGGCGCGTCACGGAACTGGACATGAAGGAAGATATGTAACGTCCACGCCGCGACCCTCCCCCGTAAACGGAGGAGAGAAAAAACGCCCCGCCTCCGCCCGCCTCGCAGGAAATCGTCCATGACATTGAACTTCACCCGCCGCGCCGCTGTTTCGCTGATCGCGGGAGGGGCGCTCGCGCCCTTCGCGCCGGCCCGCGCCGCGCGCGTGCTCGATTTGCACGCCGGCGGCGGCTTTCAGCCGATCAACGTCGCCGTGACCAGTTTCGTTGGCGACGACGCCGCGCGCACCGTCACCAGCGTCGTCAACAATAACTTCAAGCGGTCGGTGTTTCTCAAGCCGGTCGACGGGTCGAGCGTCGCCGGCGGCGAGATCGCCAACCCCGATCAGACGCCCAAGCTCGACGCCTTTCGCGCGATCAACGCGCAATTCGTGCTGACCGGACGCTCGCAGCGCGGCGGCGACGGCCGCCTCAAGACGGACTTCCGTCTGTTCGACGTGACGACCGGCGAACAGGCGGCGGGCAGTCAATTCGTCACGGATGCCGCCAACACCCGCAGGGTCGCGCATCTCGTCTCCGACGCGGTGTTCACGCGCATCACCGGCGAGAAAGGATTTTTCGACACGCGCGTCGTCTTCGTCGACGAAAGCGGGAGCAAGGACCATCGCCGCAAGCGCCTCGCGATCATGGATCAGGACGGCGCCAATGTGCGCTATCTGACGCGCGGCGACGATCTCGTCGTGACGCCGCGTTTCTCGCCGTCATCGCAGGACGTGACCTATATGGCCATGAGCGACGAGGGCGACCCCAAGGTGTTCTTGATCAATGTCGAGAGCGGCCAGCGCGAGGCCGTGGGCAATTTTCCCGGCATGAGCTTTTCGCCGCGCTTCTCGCCCGACGGACAAAAGGTCATCATGTCGTTGTCGGAAGGCTCCGAGACCAATCTTTACGCGATGGAGCTACGCTCGCGCGCGACGACGCGGCTCACCGATACGGCGGCCATCGACACCGCGCCCTGCTATTCGCCGGACGGGAGTCAGATCGTGTTCGAATCCGACCGCGGCGGCTCGCAGCAAATCTATGTGATGGGCGCGCATGGCGGCGGCGGCGCGAAGCGCATCTCGTTCGGCGGCGGACGCTATTCGACGCCGGTGTGGTCCCCCAAAGGCGATTTCATCGCCTTCACCAAGCAGAACACCGGCAGTTTCGGCATTGGCGTGATGAAGACCGACGGCTCCGGCGAACGCATCCTCACCGAAGGCTTCCACAACGAGGGGCCGACCTGGGCGCCCAATGGGCTGTTCCTGATGTTCTTCCGCGACTCAGGGGGAGGCGGCGGCGGGTCGAAGATTTTCATGGTCGACGTGTTCGGCCGCTCGGAGTTTCCGGTGCCGACGCCTGGCTACGCCTCCGATCCCGCCTGGGGGCCGTTGCAGGATTGATCGGGAGAAGTGAAGCGGCCCCTCGCGCGCTCAAAGCCACCAGACGCCGAACAGGATCGACAGTATCGTCAAGGGCGCGCCGACCTTGAAATAGGCCCAGAACCCGATCGTGGCGCCGCCGGCGTGAGCGCGCTGCGCGACAATCAGATTGGCGATCGATCCGATCAGCGTGAAATTACCCGCGAGCGTCGAGGCCATGGCGATGACCAGCCACGACCTTCGCGGATCGGACGCATGGGCGATGAAGGGTTTCAAGACGAGCACGGCGGGGACATTGCTGACGAGGTTCGACAGCACCGCCGTGATCGCCGACAAGACAGGCGTTGTCTCGAGATTGAGCTTGCCGACCGCCGCGATGATTTCCGGCGTCAGCACGTTCGCCTCCAGCGCCGCGACGACGATGAACAGGCCGGCGAACATGAGGAGAAGCGGCCAATCGATCTCGCGATAGACCTTCTCCGCCTTGACCTTGCGCGTGAACAGCAACAATGAGCCGCCGACGATCGCCACCTTGGCGACGGGCTGACCGGCGAAGAAAAAGATCATCATCGCAAGCGTGACGAGAACCGCCTTGGCGACGAGCGCCGGATGCGGGCGGGCGGGACTCGCCGCGACGGCGGGGAGCCGCTCGCTAGTCAAAAATTCCTGACGGTAAACGAGCGCGAGGAGCAGGATCGTGATGGCTAGGCCAACCGCCGCCACTGGCCATAAGGCCGCGGTGAACGTCCCATAAGGGATGTGCGAAAGGCCGCCGATGATCATGTTTTGCGGATTGCCGGTGATGGTCGCGACGCTGCCGACATTGGACGCCAGCGGAATAGCCAGCAAATATGGGATCGGATCGCGCTTCAAGCGGCGGACAAGATCGAGCACCAGCGGCGTCATGATTATGCAGATGGCGTCGTTGACGAGAAAGGCCGAGAACGAACCGGCCACGACCACAATCGCCAGCAACAAAACAACGGGATGGTGGGCGCGCGTCACGACCCAGTTGTTCACCAGCCGAAAAAAGCCGGAAAGGCGCAGGTTGGCGACAACGATCATCATGCCGAGCAGCAGCGTAATCGTGTCGAAATCGACCGCGCGATAGGCTTCATTGAGCGTGACGACGCCAAAAGCGACCATCAGGCTCGCGCCGAGCAGCGCCGCGCCGGCGCGGTCGAGCCGGTAGCCAGGCAGCTTGCCGATGGCCATGACCAGATAGGTCGCCGCGAATATGGCGACGGCGACGCCCGTTCTTCCGTCCGCCCAACTTATCTGTTTCGCAAGTGGACCAACGTCTACGCCGCGCGCGGCGTCAATCCCCAGCGGGACAATCGTGGCGATTACGATGAGCGCCGCCGTCGCGGCAAGGGCTCCCGCGATAACCAGCGCCGTGGCGACGAGCGCGCTAACGAAGCGCCCAAGGGAACGCGGCTCGGGTTCGGGCGCCTCGGTCTCGCGCGCGACACCCGCCTTTCCTGGGGAACCCGGAAATTTCCGGTTTGTCGAAGATCGTCGATAACTCATCTGGCTGTAGATATGACAATAGCGTTAGCTAGCCGTGCATCTTTGAAGAGATTTTTGATTTTACGCGATAGGAGGCGCGTCCGCGCCCTTCGGATGGCGGCGGTCACCAATCCATCGAAGGCAGGGTCTTAAGCAAGAATAACTCGTAGACGCCATCAATGGCTCGACGCGGCAAGAGAAGTCACGCCGCGCCTTCATTGGAAATGGAACAGTTCCAAACTAGCATGTCTCGAAAATGCTTGAAGCACTACATCGTGACAAATGTGAGTTGTCGCAAACAATGCAGCCTTACAAGGCTTCCAATCTGGCCGTTACGTGGTTGACGATTTTGTCTCGGCATAAATAACATCGGCCATGCTTCCGACGTGACAACGGGAGGTGGGGGCGGCGCGACATTTTTGACGGGAAGAACAAATGACCGACAACAATGATCCCGACGCCGCGCGGCCGCCTCGCGGCATTTCCACCGCCGCCGCCGCTTTGGCGGATGGAACGGACCAGGCTCGGGCGGGCGCATTCGCTCTTGCTTTGCTCGCGGGCCTTGGCGCCGCCAACGCTTATGCCCAGGAGGCGCTGCCCGAAATCGACGTAGCCGCGTCGACGCCGAGGCGCGCCGCTGGACCGCCGCGGCCGGCGCCCCCGCCAACCGCCGCCGCGCCAGAGGCTCCGAACGCCGCGCGGGAACTGGATCGAAAGGTCGAGGCGCTCGATCACGCGCGCGACGAACTCATGCCCAAAATCGGGGCCTCGTCCTTCACCATCAGCCGCGACGAGATCGAAACCCTGCCGCAGGGCGACAACACGCCGATCGATAAGGTTATCCTGCAAGCCCCCGGCGTGTCATATGACTCCGCCGTCTCCAATCCAAGCTTCCATGTGCGCAACGAATACGCCAACGTCCAGTACAGGATCAACGGTCTCGTGCTGCCCGAAGGCGTCTCGGGCCTTGGCCCGGTCTTGGACACAAGTTTCGTGGGCAGAGCCTGTCCCTGCTCACCGGCGCTCTGCCGGCCCAATATGGTTTGCGGACCGCCGGCGTGGTCGACATCACCAGCCGAGCCTTTTCCACGCCAAGCGGCAGCGTCGGCGTCTATGGCGGCAGCCGTGAGACCATCACGTCGAGCTTCGACTATGGCGGCGCCGTCGGCGATACACAGTATTTCACGACCCTGCGCGGCAATTGGAACGCTTTGGGGATTGAAAACACGACGCCGAGTTTCAACGCGCTTCACGATCACACCGAACAGGGCAAATTTTTCGGCTATGTGTCGACGCTGCTCGGCGATTCGACGCGGCTGAGCCTTATTTCCGGCGCCTCCACGAGCACATTTCAGATCCCAAACAATCCGGGTCAGACGCCGCTCGGCGATTTTGGCCCCGCAGTCTATCCGTCCTCGGCGCTGAACGAAAACGAAGTCGACACATACATCTACAACATGCTCGCCCTGCAAACGAAGGTCGATAATTTCGACGGGCAGTTCGCCGTGTTTCAACGCCACGCCAGCGTCCATTTCATTCCCGATATCTTCGGCGATTTGGTGTTTAATGACGTGGCTTCCGATGTGACGCGCGAAAGCGATCTCTATGGCGCGCAATTCGACGGCTCCTACCGGATTGACGACGCTCACAAGCTGCGCGCGGGCTTCGCGGTCACCGCCGAAAGGACCAATGTCACCAATACGTCCACGGTTTTGCCCGTCGATCCAGTCACCGGCGCGATCGCGCCGACGCCCTTCCCCATCACCGATTTCAACGCGAAAACCGGCTGGAACATCGGCGGCTATGTTCAGCACGAATGGAAAATCACCGACAAGCTCATCCTCAACGCCGGCCTGCGCTTCGATCAGCTTTATCAATTCGTCGACGCCAATCAACTCAGCCCGCGCCTCGGCGTCGTCTACAAACCCCTCGAAGGGACAAGCATTCACGCGGGATACTCGCGCTATTTCACACCGCCGATGTAGGCGCAGGCGACTCCCACCAATCTCGCGCTGTTCAACAACACGACCAACCAGCCGGAGGTGCCGTTCAACAATCCGGTGACGCCCGAACGCGCGCATTATTTCGATGTCGGCGTCGATCAAAAATTGCTGCCGGGCCTTATGGTGGGCCTAGACGCTTATTCCAAGATCGCCGACAATCTGATCGACGACGGCCAGTTCGGTCAGGCGGTCGTGCTGACCCAATTCAATTGGGCGCGAGGCTTCAGCCAGGGCGTCGAATTCAAGAGCGCCTATCAGAACGGCGACTTCAAGGCCTATGGCAATCTCGCCATGGGCATATCGCGCGCCAAGGACGCCGTCTCCAATCAATATCTGCTGGATGCGACGGAATATACCTATCTGCTGACCAATTACCACAACACCGACGATTCGCAGTTCATGACGGGATCGGGCGGCGCCTCTTACAAATGGGACAAGATGCTCTTCAGCGTGAGCGCGACCTATGGCAGCGGCTTGCGCTCCGGCTTCGCCAACATGGATCACGTCCCGGCCTATCTCAACGTGAACTTGGGGACTTCGCGCGAATTCGAGCTCGTCTCCGCGGAAAAGCCGCTCACGCTGCGGTTCGATATCGTCAATCTGTTCGACCGCATATATCAATTGCGCAGCGGCACGGGCATCGGCGTGTTCGCGCCGCAATATGGCGCACGGCGCGGGTTCTTCGTGGGACTCTCGCAAAAGCTGTGAGTGTTTCGCGCGGCGTCGACCGTCGCGGCCGCCTCCCGTGCTAAAATCCGTCCGATGAACAAACCCGTTCGCATCGATGACAGCTGGCGCCGCCGCCTCGCTGGCGAATTCGCGAAGCCTTATTTCGCGGGGCTACGCGAATTCGTTCGCGGCGAATATGCGGCGCAAAAGGTGTTTCCGCCGGCGGCGCGGATTTTTCGCGCCTTCGACGAATGTCCGTTCGATCACGTCAAGGTCGTGATTCTCGGACAAGACCCCTATCACGGCGCCGGCCAGGCGAATGGACTGTGCTTCGCAGTCGAACCCGGCGTCGCGCCGCCGCCCTCGCTGCAAAATATCTTTAAGGAGATAGAGGCCGATCTTGGCCATCCCGTCTCGCGCGATCCCGATCTATCGCGCTGGGCGCGGCAGGGCGTGCTGCTGCTCAACGCGACGCTGACGGTGCTCGAAGGCGCGGCCGGCTCGCATCAAAACAAGGGTTGGGAACAGTTCACCGACGCCGCCGTGCGCGCGCTGAGCGAAGAGCGCGAGGGGCTGGTGTTTTTGCTCTGGGGCAATTACGCGCGGCGCAAGGGCGCCAATATCGACCGGCGAAAACATCTCGTGCTGGAGTCGGCGCACCCCTCGCCCTTGTCGGTGCGCGGGTTCTTCGGCTGCCGGCATTTCTCTAAGGCGAACGCCTATCTTGGCGCGCGCGGCGAGGCGCCGATCGATTGGTGAGCGCCCGCCGGTCGCGGAACACTCCCGCGGCGGCGCGTAGCGCCAATTTTTGGACGCCCTCTCACGGCAAATCAACGGCTTATCATATCGCAACGCCGGCAAATCTAGTGAGCCGAAAATATAAATAAAAATAACAACTCTATCTTGGATGGACCGCTGGCGACGGCCGCAAAACCCCGTTCTCATTGAAAAACTACCGTCTTCAGGACGAGCAGACCGCGTGTCCGCATAAGGACGCCCGTATTATTTGTTAACGGAGCGTTAGGCATGCGATATGCGATCACACATATAAAGATATGCAATGCCCCCGGCGCACACATGGCCATCCTTAGTCCTGACCGCTTATTTCGGTCACGCTGGATCGCGACCAACGGCCGCGCGTCACACAGTGGGTGCCCAATGCCAAAAGCGTCAACATGCCTCGCGCGAAAGCCGCGAGATGTCTCCTTGGGCGAAGACTTGGAGGCGAAGGCCGAACGCGCGACTCGCAAGACGATTCTATGTATAGAGGACGATCTGGACACGGCTGACCTGATTTCCGAAGAACTGGAAAACAGGGGCTATAACGTTATTGTCGCGAATAACGGGCGAGACGGCTGGTCCGCGCTGCTAAAATCGCAACCGGACATTATTCTCTCGGACATCAATATGCCCTTCATGTCCGGCTTCGAAATTCTCGAGGGCCTGAAAGCGATCGCTCCGCGCTTCGCGCGCGTGCCGTTTATATTTTTGACCGCCATGAACGACAGAAACGACGAACTGAAGGGGCGATTGCTCGGAGCGGACGATTACGTCGCCAAGCCGATCGATTTCAATCTTCTGCACGCGATCATCAACGCTCGAATCAGGCGGGTTGCAAAAATGCAATTGTGGCCGACACAGCACCACTTAAATGATCGTGAAATAGAAGCGTTGATGTGGGCGGCGCGTGGAAAGACTTCGGAAGAAATCTCTTTGATTATGGCTATCGCGGAAAGGACGGTAAATTTCCATCTAAACAACGCACGGGACAAATTAGGCGTGGCGACTCGTATCCAGGCCGCCGTCAAGGCGACGATCGCCGGGTTCATAGAGCCATAGCAGCCTCATGAGGCGAACGCAGTCAATTATCTTTCGTCTCACGGCGTCTTTCGCTTTATTGTTTGGTATCTTGATAGGCTTCGGCTTGTTTGGATTACTAAGACTTGACGATTTCAACAAAGAATCCTCGGCAATTCGTGATCGTTGGCTGAAGAGCACACGCTACCTTGGCGATCTAAACAATTACACCTCTGATTTTAGGGCGATGGAGGCAAACTTTTTGCTTTCCGCCCAGACCGGCGCCCTCGTGGACCAGTCCAAGGAGACAAGAGAGCTCGACCAGGCGATAGAGCGGTCGCAACATAATTATGAGAGCGTGATACATCACCCGTTGGATCTGAGACTATACTCAGACTTTCGGCAAGTATGGATAAACTATAAAACAGAAGCCGAACGGGTTTTCAACGAAGGCTCCACGAAAAACAATGCCCGCGCGATCGCGATCTACCTCAACTCGTCGAGCCGTACCTTCACGGCTGCCAGCGATTTGCTGGAAAAGTTAAATAACCAAAATAACTTGCATGCTCAACAGGCCAGCAACCGCGCGACGGTCGCGATTCAAGAGGCTTGGAACTACATCAGCGCCGCGGTGGCGCTGAGCGCGTTCACCGTGCTGGTAATTCTTCTGTATATGACGCGCACCGTCGCCGTCCCACTCAAAAAGCTCGCGAACTGCATGCATTTGCTGGCTCAAGGAGACATGGACGTGGACGTTTCCGGCGCCGATCGCCGCAATGAGCTGGGCGAGATGGCGCGCGCCGTGACAATTTTCAGGAGCAACGCCATTGAATTGAAGGTTAGCCAGCGCGGATTGGCCTCGCAGGCAACCATGCTGGAGGAGAAGCTCGCGCATGAGCGCGGCCTGAATCAACAGCAGAGAAACTTTATTTCGATGGCGTCCCATGAATTTCGCACGCCGATGACCATCATCGACGGCCACGCGCAGAGATTGATTAACTCGCACGAACCCTTCTCCCACGAAAAAGTGGTCGAGAGAGCTCAAAAGATACGGATCGCGATCAAGCGCATGAGCGTAATGATAGATAACATATTGAAATCAAGTAAGTTTTTCGACGAGAAGCCAAATCTATACATGCACAAGAGCGAATTCGATACGCGCGCGCTCCTGCATGAAGTATGCAAATTACATAGAGAGATCTCAACGAACGCCATTATTATTGAGGATCTTGGTTACAATTCGTTGAGAATAATTGGAGACAAAAACCTATTGTTCCAGGCGTTCAGCAATCTGGTCGCCAACTCCGTGAAATATTCTCCCGGTGGCGGAATCATCGCCGTCAGCGCGCATGCCGAAGAAAAACAGATTGTCATTTGCGTGAAGGATGAAGGAATCGGAATAGCCGAGGACGATATTCCGCATTTGTTCGAGCGTTATTTTCGCGGAAGCAATGTCGCGAGCATAGTGGGAACGGGCATCGGGCTCTTTCTCGTAAAGGTCGTCGTGGATTTGCATCTTGGCTCGATAACCGTGCTGAGCGAGAAAGGGAGCGGCTCGCTATTCGAGGTGCGGCTGCCTTCAGGCCAAACCTAGCCGCGGCCGATGGACGCCGCCGTCCGAAGCGATTAAATCGAGCGATGCGACAATATCTCGATCTCCTCGATCTGCTGCTGCGCGAGGGCCGGCGCAAGCAAGACCGCACCGGCACCGGCACGCTGTCGCTGTTCGGTCATCAGATGCGCTTCGATCTAGCGCAAGGCTTTCCGCTGCTGACCACCAAGAAATTACACGTAAAATCCATCGTTCACGAGCTGCTGTGGTTTCTGAAGGGTGACACCAATGTCGCATATCTGCGCGCGAACGGCGTGACCATTTGGGACGAATGGGCCGACGCTTCTGGCGAACTTGGGCCGGTCTATGGCCGGCAATGGCGCTCCTGGGCTTGTCCGGATGGGCGCGTCATCGACCAGATCGCGGGCGTCGTCGCGGATATAAAGCGCGATCCATTCTCCCGGAGGCTGATTGTTTCGGCCTGGAACCCCGCCGACCTCGACAAAATGGCGCTCGCGCCGTGCCATTGCCTGTTCCAGTTTTACGTCGACGAGATGGATGGGCGAAAGCGGCTGTCCTGCCAGCTATATCAGCGTTCCGCCGATGTCTTTCTCGGCGTGCCCTTCAACATCGCGAGCTATGCGCTGCTGACGCATCTGATCGCCCGGGAAACCGGTTGCATTCCCGGCGATTTCGTCCACACCTTCGGCGATGCGCATCTTTATCTCAACCACGTGGAGCAAGCGCGAGAGCAGCTTAAGCGCGAACCGCGCCCCCTGCCCCGGCTGAAGCTCGCTCCCGGCGCGCTGTTCGAAACCCGTTACGACGACATCGACATCGAAGGATACGATCCCTGGCCGGCCATCGCCGCGCCGATCGCGGTGTAGAGAAAGGCTCAAGTTCCATGCAGCCCGAACTCGTCGCCGTCGCGGCGGTCGCCCGCAATGGGGTGATCGGCGCCAACAATGGGCTGCCGTGGCGCGTGTCCAGCGACCTCAAGCATTTTAAGGCGTTGACGATGGGCAAGCCGCTGATCCTGGGTCGGCGCACTTTTGAATCGCTTCAGCGTCCGCTGCCGGGGCGCGAAATCATCGTCGTCACGCGCGATTCGCGATATTCACCCACCGGCGTCCGACTCGCGCACAGCCCCCTGGAGGCGCTCGCGGTCGCGCGTCGGCTGGCCAAGGCCTTGGCCGTCGACCAGATCGTGGTCGGCGGAGGCGCCGAAATTTTCCGCGCCCTCATGGACGAGACGCAACGAATCGAGCTCACCGAAATCGCGCTGGAGCCCAATGGCGACGCCTATTTCCCCCGCCTCGACATGGCTCAATGGCGCGAAACCAAGCGCGAAACCCCGCCGCGCGGCGAAAGGGACGAGGCGGACTTCGCCTTTGTCACGCTCGCCCGCCGATAGATTTGACATGGCGGCGTCCGTATCGCCGAAACATGTGTTGCAGCCGCCACTCGGGAAAGCTATATAGCGGCGCGGACGCGAAAGCGCGGCCGCGAGCCCGCCGCGAGGCCGGGCTATGGCGATGCAAGATCGCTATGTCGGAGTGTAGCGCAGCCTGGTAGCGCACCTCGTTCGGGACGAGGGGGTCGGAGGTTCGAATCCTCTCACTCCGACCATTTGCATTTTGTTCTTCTTATTTGTCAGTAGCTTGCGTTGAGTTTTTTAAAACCGCGCAAATTGTTTTCCAAAAAATTACCGCGTTTTGTTCTCGCCAAACATATCCACCACCTTCGCCGAGGCGGATCGCGCCAGCCGTTCGCGGTCGGCGTCCCGGCAATAGCGCTCGACCTCCGAAAGCGTCTTGTGCCCGGTGATCGACGCGATTTCATGCGCCGCGCATCCGGCCTCCGCCAGACGCCTCGCCGCGCTCTTGCGCAGCCCATGCAGCGATAATTGATCGGGAAGCGCCGGCTCGCTTCACCCACTCTCGAAGCTCATTGCCGAGGCTCGGGGGCGCCCAGCGTTCGCCTGAACGATGAAGGTGAGCGTGTCGCGCGCGGCGAGATCGAGAGCGGCTTGAAGCTTGCTGACAATGGGGACGGCGACAGTCGCGCCGGTCTTGCTTTGCTTAATCGTGATCGCGCCGTTGCCGACATGCCGCCAGCCGAGGCGGACGAGATCGCCGCGCCCAGCGCGAGTTCGAGCACCAGCCGTTCCCGCGAGCCTTGAGTCTTTCCGCCATTGATTGAATCGCGGGGGATTCCCGAATCGGGTTCGATCTGATTCAAAGGTCGTGCTGGAGTTTGGAGGCCAGCACGGATGGCTCGAGCCTATTCTCTCGATCTTCGCGAGCGTGTTGTCGGGGCGGTTTTGCGCGGGGAGACTTGTCGGGCGGTCGCCGCCGCCTTTGACGTCAGCGTCGCCAGCGTCGTGAAGTGGTCGCAGCGCGCCCGCGCGACCGGCAGCCCGGCGGCGAAGGCGATGGGTGGCAAACGGCCCTATCTGCTCGAAGGTCAGCGCGGCTTTCTCTTGGCGCGTTTAAGCGAAAAGCCAGACCTGACCTTGCAGGCGCTGCTTTTGGAGTTGTGCTCGCGGGGCGTCGTCGTGTCCTGCGACACCTTGTGGCGGTTTCTGCGTCGGGAAAAGATCAGTTTCAAAAAAAACGCTGTTCGCCAGCGAGCAAGATCGTCCTGACGTCGCCCGCCGCCGCGCCCTGTGGAAGAAAATCCAATCGCGGCTCGATCCAAGGCGCCTCGTCTTCCTCGACGAGACCTGGGCCAAAACCAACATGACGCGCATGCACGGCTGGAACAAGCGCGGCGCGCCGCTCATCGCCAAGACGCCGCATGGGCATTGGAAAACCATGACCTTCCTCGCCGCCCTGCGTTGCGACGAGATCACGGCGCCCTTCGTGCTCGACGGGCCGATCAATGGCGAGAGTTTCCTCGCCTATGTCGAGCAGGTTCTGGCGCCGACACTGAAGCCAGGCGACATTGTCGTGATGGACAATCTCGGCTCCCACAAGGGCGCGGCGATCAACGAAGCCATTCGCGCCCGGGGCGCGCGGCGCTTCTTCCTGCCGCAATATTCGCCCGACCTCAATCCAATCGAGCAGGTTTTCGCAAAGCTCAAAAAGCTGCTGCGAAAAGCCGAGCAGCGAACGCCAGAGGGCGTTTGGAAAACCATCGGCTCCTTGCTTGACCTCTTCCCCGCAGACGAATGCGCCGCATACCTCGGAAACTCAGGATATGCTTCAACCTAAGTCGGAAAGACTCTAGC
>JBAWEN010000055.1:0-3552 GCA_049591215.1 Methylocystis sp.
CCAACGCGATCAGCTTTGCGCGATCCTCTTCGCCAAGGAAATGGCCTCCAATCATTCCCTTATCCGAATCCGTTCAGCCGCAAAATGCAAGGAAATTCGCCCGGATTCTCAATGAGTCGGGGTATAGAACCTGCGGTGGACGTCCCCGCGCTTGCGGCCGGCATCCACCGCAGGTTAGAGACATACCATGAAACCATCCGTTGCGCTTGACCAGAATCGTGAGGCCGTGCGAGCGGCGGTGAACAGCCGTCGCGCCGAAAATCCGCGCCTGTTCGGTTCGACGTTGCGCGGCGAGGATCGCGAGGACAGCGATCTCGATATTCTGGTGGACGCGCTTCCCGAGGCGACGCTGTTCGACCTCGGGGGCTTGCAAATGGACTTGGAAGAGATTTTGGGCGTACGCGTCGATCTCTTGACGCCGGACGATTTGCCTCGGCAGATCCGCGCGAAAGTCGTCGCGGAGGCCGTGCCGATATGACGAATGGCGACGTCGCTCTTGTCCTTGACCAAATGCTTGCAGCGGCGCGGTTAGCAATATCCTATGTCGACGGCATGCAAGAAGACGACTTTATGGCGGACACCCGTACGCAACAGGCCGTGGCTTTGAATTTGCTGATTGTCGGAGAGGCGGCGGCGAGGCTCGGGCGCGATCATCCAGACTTTCTTGGCCAAACCCCAGAAGCGCCTTGGCGGGACATGATTGGGATGCGCAATCGTATCGCCCACGGGTATTTTGATCTTAACCTGCGTGTCGTCTGGCAGACAGTGCTGACAGCGCTGCCCGAACTGGTATACCGCCTGCAACCGATCCGCGACGAGATCGCCGCGCCCGGCGGCCCGCGCGAAAGTTTACCGAGTGACGAAATCTGACATGGCCAAGCGCGATTATTACGAAATTCTTGGAGTCTCCCGGACCGCGACCGAAGTCGAGATGAAAATCGCCTTCCGTAAGTCGGCGATGGAGTGCCATCCCGATCGCAATCCCGGCGACAAGGCGGCCGAGGCGCAGTTCAAGGAGTTGAACGAGGCCTACCAGGCGCTGTCGGACCCGCAAAAGCGCGCCGCCTACGACCGTTTGGGCCATGCCGCCTTCGAGCAGGGCGGCGGCGCCGGCGGCTTTGGCGGCGAAGGCTTCGGCGCCTCGATGGCCGATATCTTCGAGGATCTGTTCGGCGATGTCATGGGGCGGCGCGGCGGGCGCTCCGGCGGCAGTGGCCGCGAACGCGGCTCCGATCTGCGCTACAATATGGAGATCGCGCTCGAGGAGGCCTACACCGGCAAGGCGGCGACGCTGAAGCTGCCGACTTCGGTCACTTGCGAGGTCTGCGCCGGAAGCGGCGCCAAGAAGGGCTCCAGGCCAAAGGTGTGCGCCACTTGCGCCGGCCAGGGGCGCGTGCGCGCGCAGCAGGGATTTTTCGCGATCGAGCGAACCTGTCCCACCTGCCAGGGGCGCGGCGAGATAATCGAAAATCCTTGTCCGTCATGCGCCGGCTCCGGCCGCAAGACGCTGGAGCGCACGCTCTCCGTCAATGTGCCGGCGGGGGTCGAGGACGGCACGCGGATCCGCCTCGCGGGCGAGGGCGAGGCCGGCTTGCGGGGCGGCCCGCCAGGCGATTTATATATTTTCCTGTCGGTCAAGCCGCACGCCTTCTTCCAGCGCGACGGCGCCGATCTTTACTGCCGCGTGCCGATCTCGATGGTGCGCGCGGCCATTGGCGGCGAGATAACCGTCCACGCCATCGATAGCTCGGAATGCAAGCTGAAGGTGCCGGAGGGCACGCAATCCGGCCGCCAGTTGAAGGTGAAGGGCAAGGGAATGCCGGTGCTGCGCGGGCGCGACCAGGGCGATTTGCATGTCCAGATCAGCGTCGAGACGCCGCAAAGTCTCACCAAGCGCCAACGCGAACTGCTCCATGAGTTCGAGCAGGAGTCCTCGCACCACACCCACCCCGAATCGACCGGCTTTTTCGCGCGGATGAAAGAGCTGTTCGGAAAGTAGCGCGTCAATCCGTCGGACGCCGCGGGTATTACCAAAACCGCGCCGGAAGGCTAAAGGGTAGGGGCGGCGCCGCCGCGCGTCGAAGTTTCTAGCGCGGGAAACCAACCCGCCAACCGAAAAAGGCGATCATTCCTTGCCGCACCGCCAGCAGCCCAAAAAAACCACTCTCGCCGATAGCGCGCGATTCCTGAGCCAATGGTTCCAGAATCCCGGCGTTGTCGGCGCGGTCGCGCCCTCCGGGCCGGCGCTCGCCAAGGCGATGGCCAGCTACGTCGATCTTGCGCGCAAAGGGCCGATCGTCGAACTTGGCCCCGGCACGGGCCCGGTCACCAAGGCGCTGCTGGCGCGCGGGATTCCGGCGGATCGGCTGTTGCTGGTCGAGTATGAGACGAGATTCTGCCGCATGCTGGCCGAACGTTATCCCGGCGTCAAAATCGTGCAAGGCGACGCCTATGGCCTCAAGGCGACGCTGGCCGACCACGTCGATGGAGAAGTGGCGACCGTCATCTCCAGCCTGCCCTTGTTGAATCGTCCCGAGCGCGACCGCGTCGAGTTGCTGCATCAGGCATTCGACCTGATGGGGCCGGACGGGTTGTTTATCCAGTTCACTTACGGGCTGGCGATTTCGCCGATGCCCGTCCATGCCCATGGCCTGGCGGGAGCCTTTGTCGGCAAGGGTTCGGCGCCGGTTCTGCTGAACATACCGCCGGCGCGGGTGTGGCGCTATCGCCGCGCCGGTCATTCCGGCGGCCCGGCCAAGTGACCGCGGGCCAAGTGACCGCGAGCGAAGTGACCGCGAGCGAAGCGAAGGCGCGCGACCGGCTGATCGTCGCGCTCGACGTGGAGAGCGTCGAGGCCGCGCGGGCCCTGATTTCGAAGCTCGGCGACAGCGTGTCCTTTTACAAAATAGGACTGGAACTCGCCTACGCGGGCGGGATTGCTCTCGCCAGTGAGCTGAAACAGGCGGACAAACGCGTTTTCCTCGATCTTAAGTTGCACGACATCGGCGCCACCGTGGAGCGCGCTACGCGCCAAATCGCGAGGCTTGGCGTCGATTTTTTGACGATCCACGGCTTTACGCAAACAATGCGCGCGGCCCGCGCCGGCGCGGGCGAAGAGGGTTTGCGACTGCTCGCCGTCACGGTGATGACCTCTTACGACGACGCCGATTTACGGGAGGCCGGCTACGCGCTCGGCGTGGCGGAGCTTGCGGCGCTCCGGGCGACGCAGGCGGGAGAACTTGGCGTCGACGGGCTGATTCTCTCGCCGCTTGAGCTGGGGCCGATCCGCGCGCTGGTTGGCCCAAAAATGTTGCTGGTCACGCCCGGCGTGCGCCCCGCCGGGGCCGACGCCAACGACCAAAAGCGCGTGATGACGCCGGGGCAGGCGATCCAGGCCGGGGCCGATCACCTGGTGATCGGACGCCCGATCACCCGCGCGGCGGACCCAAGGGCGGCCGCGCGGCGGATCGTCGTGGAAATCGCCGGCGCCGCGTAGCCCCGCGCATATTGGAGAAGCCGAGCTATGCGCATCGCCAGCTGGAACGTCAATTC
>JBAWEN010000056.1:0-13012 GCA_049591215.1 Methylocystis sp.
GCGGAACCCCGCCCTCGGCGCGCCGCCCGGCAGATGCGTCGCGAGCCAGCGCGCCCGCGCAGTGTTGAACAACCCATGCGGCGGGAGGCCCATGGGCACAGGCCTCTGCGGCAACATTCCCATCGGCAATGGTCTTTGCGGCAACATCCCTAGGCCCACCGGCGCCGGCCTTTGCGGCAACATCCTTGAAGTTCCGGGGGAAACCCCGAAGGCGACGGCCGGGGCGGCGCATTGCGACGGCGCCCAGCGCGAGGCGATTTCGCGCGCGGTATGGCGTTTGAATTCAATGTAATAGCGGCGCAGCAGCAACGCCGCGACGGCCGCGCCTTCCTCGGCGCTGGCGAAGGCGACATGGCCGTCAGGGTCGGAGGCGATCTCGCCGTTCCAGCCGGCGCGCTTTATGCACCAGTAATTGTTGAGTTTTACGCAACGCGGGGTCTGCGCCGGCGCCGTTCCCGCGACTTGTTTCAGCGTGGCGAGCGGCGGCAGATCGAGCGCCAGCGCGCTCTCGAATCGCCAATTGCCGACCGCGCGCTCTTGCGGCTGATAGACGGCCGGAGCCGCCAGCGCGAGTAACGGCGCGGGCGCCAGACGCAAGCGCGGCGCCTTGGGCGGGGTCGCCAGCGCCAGCAGCAGAATCAGCGATTCGAGGACCATCGCAGCTCTTTAATCGCGCGAAAACTTTAGTCCGCGTCGTCGGCTTCGTCGCGCAGATCGGCCGGCGTCACGAAACGATGGAGCCGCGCGGCGCCCTTGGCGACATTGGCCCAGCCGCCGCTCGGAAAATCCAGTATCGCGAGCGACGCCGGTGGAAATTTGATGCGCATGCGCGAAATCTCGTTCGCATCGCCGGCGCCGGCTAGCGCGTCCGCGAGTTCGCAAAAGCCGGGATTATGGCCGACCACCAGCATGGTCATGACCTTTTCGGGCGACTGGCGGAGTATATCGAGGAGATGATCGATCGAAGCGGAATAAATCGAATTTTCAACGACCTGCGTCACATGGACGGGAAAGGCCTCGAGCACGCGCTCCAGCGTCTGCCGGGCGCGGCGCGCGTTGGAGGCGACGGCGAGATCCGGCGTCATGCCCTGCGCCACGAGAAATTCGCCGACGCGGCGGGAGTCCGCGAGACCCCTCCGGGTGAGCGGGCGTTCGCGGTCGTCGCCGGCGGATTGCTGGGCGGCCTTGCCATGTCTGAGGAGAAGAAGTCTGCGCATGCGAATCTTTTAACATGCGATTCCGGCGCTCCGCACCTGCCCGCGCCGATAATTTGAGCGGGAAAAGGGGATAACTCAAGGCGGCGTCGCCGCTTCCCGGCTGAATGTCCTGGGCCAATCCATGGGGTTAAAGGAAATTAAGCGGATCGTTCCCTAGCCGTGGAGATTCGCTCCGCCCGCCATGCCGATTGGATCGGCTCACGGAAGCCGGCCGACCGCGGGCGAATAGACGCGGGCGCGATAGCAATAGAACCCGCTGGGGGTGTTTACTCAGCTCTCCGTCCATTTTGTGCGTTATTCCCCTTCGTTTTTCATCGGCGGTTAAGCAAGTTCCTTAGGCGAGCCCGAACCTCTCGATTGTATCGTCCGGTTGCGCTGAAATCGGGGGTGGACATGTTCAAAGTGAAGTTCTTCTTTGTATTGCTCGCGCTTGTTGGCGCGGCGTCATTCCCCGTTTCGAGCTACGCGGGAAGCGGGCCGGGAAGAGAGGTGTTGGCAGACGCCGCGGATGCTATGACCGACATCGGTGTTGGCATGGTCGAAGATACAATGATGGCCCCGCCCGCGCCCGGTTTTGGCGGGCCGGTCGTCGCCGTTCGAGTTTTGACTTACCAGGACTGGTTGCAGCGCCAACATCCGCCAGGCGCGATCCTCTACAACATGCCCTGCACCGTGTCGGATGGCGTGCATCAGCATGGGGCGCCCTGCGAGGCTGTCGCCGCGGCGCTCTCGGGCCAATTCATCCCTGGTGTTTATCCGGTCGAGCAACCTGTGCTGGCCTATGTCGGCGATGCGCCCTGCTATTACGACGACGGCTGGAACGGACCTGGTTATTATCTTCGCGGCTCGGCCTGGAATCGCGGATATGGCTGGAGTGGGCGTCATCTATCGGGAGGTCCGCGCCGTGTGGCGTTTGGGCACGCAGGCCTTGGTGGTCACGGCGGCTATCATGGCGGCGCACATATTGCGTCCAGATCATGGCGTCGCCACTAAACTTCGGGGGTCGCCGCGCAGCCTTTAGTTTACCGAGGTCGTCATCTCGCGTAGGCTGTCGCGGCGGCGCTTTAGCCGAAGGGCGAAAGGCCGAAGCGATTTTGGGACGAGCCGTCCAGCCAAAGCGACCCCGGCGGAAAGCCGAAAGCGGTCGAGTCAGGCTTCGCCTTTCTCAGACATAAGCTAGAATTTCAAGGGCGGCGCGGTGGCCGGAGCTGATCGCGCTCTCGACAGAGGGCGTGGCCTCTCGGTGCTGGCCGGCGAAGGCAATCGGTCCCAGCGAGCTGCAAGCGGTTTCCCGGGGACCCTTGCTACGGTCAAGCAGCCCGTCGCCATTCCGCGCCTTCCCCAAAAGGAAGTTTGGAAAGGGCATGATCATGCAGTGGCCCCACCTGTATAAAAATCGCCGTCACGTCGCGATCGAAATCGAATGCCGAACCTCTAGAGCAAGCTCTTAAAAAAGTTGATAGACTTTTTCGTTTAAGAGCTTGCTCCAGCGTTTTGATTTTGAGCGATTTCTTATCGTTCGAACGATTCCGTTCGAACGGAAAGCGCTCTAATCATTCGCGAGAGGTCTTCCTTCAAGGATTTTTCGTAATCGGCCCCGGTCGTCGAGAACCGATCAGTATCCGCCGGGCGGAAGCCAGATCGCCCGTTAGATCTGGGGATTACGGTGACGCCAATAAAATGACACGATTCCAATTACCTAGTGGAAAAGGCCGAAGCGATTTTGGGGCGAATTGTCCAGCCGAAGCGCCCGGCGGAAAGCCGGAAAAACGTCGAGCTGGTAATTGGTGTCAAGTCACCGTAATTCGGCTGAATTTCCGTGCAAATTCATAGAGATCAAGGAATATTATAAATGAAAACGCCTCTGCTCATAGTCACCGACGATGCGAGCGATGGGGGAACCTACAAGGTCTCCGAGCGACTTATTTTCGAGCTGGAGCAAGCGTTCAATCTGCAATTTGGATGTATGTTCAATGAACTGAACAAAACCTCGCGTGAGGCGATAGAAGCCCTTGGTGTGAAGACGCATAATTATCGTATCGCCGCGAACCAGCTGTCTCGTTCGACATTCGATGAAAATGGGGCAGAAGATTTACTGCGAATAGTGAAGCCAAGCCGGATTCTATTCGTCGATTGTTGCATATGGTCTCACCTTGCGCTGAAAGAGGCTGCTCAAAAGCACGGAATTCCATATGTCATGATCGTGAATTTGGTAATGGAGGAGTGGCGAGACAGATTTCCGCAACTGCGGGAGCCCGCGGCCAAAGCGGCTAAGGCGGCGCATGCGATTATTTTCGTATCAGAGGCTAACAAAAAAATATATGAGAAGTTTTTCCCAGACTCCAACCGCGACATGTTGGCTATCCCGAATGGGGCGCCAGAAAGATTTTTCTCTCCAACAAATATGCAAACGAGGAAACGGCTCCGTGAGAGCTTAAGAATAAGTGAAGACGACATCGTGTTCTTGATGACGGCGCGCATTGAGCCGCGCAAGGGGCAGTCTTTATCGCTTCGGGCTTTGGAAGAGGTGCGAAAGCACGCCGACATCACAACTCTGAAGCTCGTCATCGCGGGCTTTGGCCCACAGCACGCCATTGATGCGCTCAGGCGCGAGATTTCCGCCCGCGGCTTGACCGAAAACGTGATCGTCCTGGGGTTGCGTAACGATGTTCCAGATCTGCTGGACGCATGCGACGTTTATCTCCTTCCGTCGTACGGCGAGGGATCGCCGCTGTCCATCAAGGAAGCCATGGCCAAAGGTCGGCCCGTGATCACCACTGACCTCGATGAGATACGAGAACAGATTGATGCGGGATGCTGCATGCTCGCGCCTTCGCCTAACTTGTCGGAAACCGCGTGCGTGACGTACATTGCCACGATGATGCGCGGCATGCGCGAGAATGAAGACGAACGACTTAAAAAGGGCGTGGAAGCACGAGATTATGCCCAGCGTTGGTTCCGCGAAAAACCGATGATCGAGGCATATGAAAGAATACTTCTTGATACCCCCACATCGAATTGCTCGTGGCGAGGCGCGGACCAAACGATTCGAGACAGCGGCCTGGCGAGTGGGAGCACTGTATCTTTTTCAAAGCCGCGGGATGCGTGGAAGTACCTAAAAGACGGATGGTCGGACACGGAAGAGGTCGGGATATGGAGCATTGGCGATTGTTCGGTTGTCAAATTGAACATGATGGAGGCATCCCGCGACTGGCGCTTCGTCTTCGATCTGAGAGCATTCGCCAACGATCGACATAGCCAGACAACGAGCGTCCTGGTCAATGATCGAGAGGTAGACTCTTGGTGCTTCAATACAGAGGCAAGAGAACAAAGGGTGGTTCGCGCACAGTTTAAAGAGCCGACCAACTCCCTTGAAATAAAGTTTATTCATCACGCGCCGAATTCTCCGCGACGCGTTGGTATTAGCGAGGATGCGCGAGAACTAGGCGTGTTTTTATATTCGCTAGTAGTAGAAAAGCCCTCGGTATGGCAGAGAATTAAACAAAAACTGCGATCATGGTGGTCCCCGGTTCGCCGCGCCACCTTCACAGCAACTCCGGCAGGCCGCGGAAAATCGCATAGGCGCGGGTGATGGCGCGCGCGATCGACGGCGTGGAGTTGATCGGCTCGTAATCCCAGCGCTCGGCCGCGCCGTTCCAGGGCCGCACGGCGCCAAGGCGTTGCAATCTTTCGAGATAATCGGCGATTCTGCGGCTCTTTCCGGTGGCCGCGAACACATGAACCGGCGCGCCGGTCGCCGCCGCCTCGCCCACCATGTTCACGCTATCGGCGGTGACGACGATCGCATCGGCCATCGCCAGCATGGACGGGTAGGGGTTGTCCCCCGCGCCGTCCCACAGCCAACCGGCGCCCTCCGCGAACACGGGCGCCAGCGCCTCGGCAACAAAGGGTGGCGTGCGCCGCGAGGCCGTGGTCATGACGCTGAATCCTTGCGAAAACAGAGTGCGCACGACATCCGCCAGCGCCATCGCGTCGGCGGGCGTCAGCCGAAAATGCCTGTTGTTTCCGCCGATGAGCAGCGCCGCGCGCGGCGCCGGCAGGGCTTTGAGGCGCGGATCGGGGTCTTCGCGCAGGCGCGCGAGCAAAGCGGCGGAGATGCGATTGGCCGGCGTGACCGGCGTGAAGACGTTCGGCGCGAACAGCCCGTCGTGAACCGGCGCGACGACGAGATCAGCGGCGCGCGGCCCATTGGCCGGCGCGTTGAGATAGACCGTGAAGACATGGCCCTTGGACGCCCGCTTTATGCGCCGCAGATAGGGGAGGGTCCGCCGCCCGCAGGCGAGCGCCATATCCGGCCAGGGCGGCGCGATGGGGCTGGCGGCCCTCGTCTCGGCCTCCAGCGGATCGAGCGGCCCGAAGGGCGCGACCGCGGCGTAGAACGGGCGCGGATGGATGTCGCGAATATCGGGCGTGAGCCCCAGCGCCTCGGCGATCCCGAACATCTGCGCCTCATGCCCGGCGCGGCGGTCCGAGAGGATGCGCAGGTCGAGCTTGGGCAGCGTGGCGAGCGCCTTGCCGGGCGGTGTGTTGGGCATCGGGGGTTCCGGTCGTGGTTGATCGGGGCTTTCTCAAGCTCCAGATTGTCCCGTCGGGCCGCGCGGATCAAGTTGCGGGCGTCGTCAGGGGACGAGCCGGGTTTCGCGCCGAACTGGAAGCCAAGGCAGCCTCCCTTTTTTGGCGCTGTTTTCAATAAGTAATATTCATGATTTGATGTTCCAAACCACGTCATTCCGATTCGGCGGCCTTCGGGCAGGCCGCCTCGATCGACCGGACGGTTGGATGGATAAGGGCCGGGCGGATTTTAACCACAAACGCGAAAAGGCGCGCGGTTGCTCGGGGGCGGTTTTCGCGTTACGGTGCATGATGCTCAAGCTAGGCCCCATTTGCGCGACGCTTTTGGCGTGCCTGACTTTTTCCCTCTCGGCCGAGGCGCTCGAAAATTCCGACTTCGCCGATCTCGTCGCGCAATGCGCGGCCTGTCACGGCGCCGAAGGTATCGCGAAGGATGTGGAAATTCCCAACCTCGCCGGGCAGCACGACCGTTATCTCGTCACGCAGTTGCAAAACTTCCGCTCGGGTAAGCGCCCGCACAAGGAGATGCGCTACATGAGCCGCCATCTTACCGACGAGGAGATCGCGGCCGTCGCGCAATATTACTCGCAATTGCGGCATTGAGGGATCACATGAGGCTTCATTTGCAATTTTCGAGATATGTGGTGGTCGGCGTCACGGCCACGCTGTCGCACTATTCAGTGCTCGTGGGGCTCGTCGAACTCGGAAAATGGCCGCCCGTGCCGGCGACGCTGGTCGGCTTCGTGGTCGGCGGCGTCATTTCCTATACGCTTAACCGCCGCCACACATTCGCCACCGACCGTTCGCACAGCGAGGCGACCTGGCGATTCGCGGTGGTCGTTTCCTCGGTTTTTTGCCTCACTTATCTACTGATGAATTTTTTCGTGAACCGCCTCGGCGCGCCTTACCTGCCGGCGCAAATGGTGACAACGGGCATGTTGATGTTCGTATCGTTCTTCTCTCACCGTCTCTGGACCTTCGGGCGCGCCGCGCCGCTGTAGCGGCGTTTCACGAACGCGCGCGGCGATGGGCGGTCGCGGGATCGTTGCGGTCGTCGCGCCAGCCGGGATGATGAAAGTGGACGACGTGATCGCCGTTGTAGGACACCACGGCGTCGTCGAAACTCAGCGTCCCGATCCGCCGCCAGTTCTTGAACGTGCGCTTGGTGAAGCCCAGCAACGCGAACTCCGTCCCATCGTCGGTGACCTCGATATGAAAGGCGAGCTCGCGCTTGGGCGTGGGATCGCCCTTGTCGAACATCTGGCCAAGGACCTCGTCGCGTATGTCGAGATTTTCGCCTTCGATCCGCGGCGCGCCGGCGGTCATCAGCAGGCGCATATAGGCCGGGCACTTCGTGGGTTCTCGCGGCGGCTTGCCGAGTTCGGCGATCTCGTAGAGCTGGCGCTGCGTCGCGATCTTGTCGGTAATTGTGAAGACAATTCCGGCCATCGCCGCGATCGGGAAAGCGACAAAGCCGGCGCGCGTCAGCGTGACGTCGGGCGCGTTGCGCAGTTCGGCGTCATTGATGAAGCGGGTGTTGTCGCCGCAAATATCCTCTTGCGCGACGAAGCCGGCGGGGCGCAGCGGCTCGACGTGATCGGGATCTGTGGTCGGATAGAGCTTGCCGGCGATCCCGATCGAGCGGCCGGTTTCGCCGCGACTGGGCTTTGACGCGGAATAGCGCGCGATCGCCAGCGCCTGGCTGCCCTTGGCGAAATAGCCGGAATAGCCGGCGTCCTCGGTGATGCTCCAACGCCCGGTCAGGCAGACGCCATTGGGATGGACGATGCGGCGATAGCCCTTTTTATCCGGCCCCCAGCGCAAATCGGCATGGGAGTCGATGATGCGCGCCGCCGCCTGGCCGAACAGATATTTCTTGCCGAAACTTAAGATGCCGCGCAGCACGCCGGACAGCGTCGTCTGATAGACCGGAATCGCCGGCTCACCCGCGCCGCCCCAGACTTTTTGATAGGGATTGGCGAAGATCACGTCGCGCGCCTCGGAGTAGCGCGAGCCCTTATAAGCGGCGTCCTCGCCGTCGAATTTCTCGATCCCGAAATCATTCTCGTCCATGATATTTCCTCCAATCACTTGCGCTCGCCCGCAACGAAGCCAGCGCGGCCACCGCTCCGAGCTTAATCGGAGGCGATGTTAAACCGTCTCGGCGTAACGCGCATCCCTTGTTTGGGCGCGGGGCGGCGTGACTTCCTCACGCGCTTTTCGCGCGGCGGATCGCCAAATAGCGGTATGCGGCGAAGCCGCCGCCGAGCAGGACGGCCGCCGCGAGGCCGGCGACGGTGTAAATTTCCATCGGCTCCCACAGGCCGGCCGTGAAATGATGGCGGCCGGTATATTTTCTGGTTTCGTCGTCGCTCGAAAGTTCGACGAACAGAATATATTCGCCAGCGCTTTTAAGGTTGGTGTCGAAATTGACCATGCCGTTTCGGTGTTTCTCCGTCGGCAGGCGGAAAACGACATCGGCGTTCGGGTCTTCCTCGCCGTCCTTCTTGCCGTGGTCGCGCAGGATGCGAATGTCCCAAACCATATCGCGCAATTCACTGTCCGGCGCGTCGAGCGCGATCACGGCGGGCCCGGTGTCGGGTATCGCGTCGCAAAACCGTTCGACCGTGCTTTTGGGCTGGGACGCCACGAATTTCATCGACTTCGAACCAAGGTCGATCGGACACTCCGGGTCGTAATAATGCCATCCGCCCTTGGCGAAGGCGGGCTGTCCCGCGAAAGCCGTCAAGGCGACGACCAAAACAATCCCTAAGCCGCTAAATGCCCGCATTCGCCCGATCCATGTTGGAGGCTGTCTCGATGGAGCGCCAATTTGCCCGCGTCTGGCCCAGCTGACAAGCTCGCGCCCGGGACGCCGGTCATCGGCGGGCTCCGCCCCGGCTCTTGCGACCGGCGAAACGTCATCGCGATCAAAAGGTCGGCCTCGCGACAATGGAAAATCGACGACGAAAGACTTGCCAATTAAAGAAATTTACCAATTTTAAAAACTAGGCTCCGATCATTCGGGACACTTTGGTTCCGCGAAAGACCGCATCCGGCAATCCAGGAATCCACCATGTATAGAGATGACCCCGAATATCCGGGAAGCGCGGCCGTTCTTTTTCCGTTCGAGAATAAGCCGAATGTTTTTCGCAATCTTGAAGCCCCGCGCCTTTATGAAGAAGCTATCCGGCGGGGCGAGGCCAAGATCGCCACCGGCGGCGCGCTCGTCGCCGAGACCGGCGCGCACACCGGCCGCTCTCCTCGGGACAAATTCATCGTGCGCGATGGGCTTACAGAGGCGTCGATCTGGTGGGACAACAGCCACGCCATGACACCGGAATGTTTTGATCGCCTGCGCGCCGACATGATCGCTTATGCGAGCGGCATGGATTTGTTCGCGCAAGACCTCCACGCCGGCGCCGAGCCGCGTCACCGGCTCAAGGCGCGCGTTTACACGGAATACGCATGGCATTCCCTGTTCATTCGCAATTTGCTGATTCGGCCGCCAAAGGCGGAGATCGACGGTTTCGTCCCCGAGCTTACGATTCTCGACTTGCCGTCCTTTCGGGCCGAGCCGAAACGGCACGGGTGCCGTTCGCAAACCGTCATCGCCGTCGATTTCAGCCGCAAGATCGTGCTGATTGGAGGCACGAGCTACGCCGGAGAAATCAAGAAGGCGGTGTTCGGCTATCTCAATTTCCTTCTACCGCCCCGGCGCGTCCTGCCGATGCATTGCTCGGCCAACGCGGATATCGACGGCGCCAGCGCGTTGTTTTTCGGGCTGTCCGGCACGGGCAAAACAACGTTGTCGGCGGACGCGTCCCGTTCCCTGATTGGCGACGACGAGCACGGCTGGGGCGCGGACGGCGTGTTCAATTTCGAGGGCGGTTGTTACGCCAAGGCGATCAAATTATCCCGCGAGGCGGAGCCGGAAATATTCGCGACCTCGGAGCGTTTTGGCACGGTGCTGGAAAATGTCGCGCTCGATCCCGTGACGCGCCGGCCAAATTTCGACGATGATTCGAAAACCGAGAACACGCGCATTGCCTACCCGCTTGATTTCATCGCGAATGCGTCGGCCTCGGGGCGCGCGAGCCATCCCAGAAACATCGTGATGCTGACATGCGACGCCTTCGGCGTCCTGCCGCCGATCGCCAAGCTCGATCCCGCCCAGGCCATGTATCATTTCCTGTCGGGCTACACCGCCAAGGTCGCGGGCACGGAAAAAGGGGTGAGCGAACCGCTGGCGACATTCTCCACCTGCTTCGGCGCGCCGTTCATGCCGCGGCACCCCTCCGAATACGGGAACCTGCTGCGCGAGTTGATCGCGCGGCACGAGGTCGATTGCTGGCTCGTCAATACGGGATGGACGGGCGGAATGTTTGGCGTGGGTCATCGTATGCCGATCCAGGTTACGCGCAAACTGTTGAGCGAGGCGTTGAGCGGCTCGCTCGCCAGGACGGGCTATCGCGTCGATCCTTATTTCGGCCTGTCCGTGCCGCGGTCCGTTCAAGGCGTCGACACCACAATTCTGGATCCCGCGGGGACATGGATGTCCAAGGACGATTATGCCGCGACGGCGCGCCGACTCGTCGAGATGTTTCACCAGAATTTCGTGAAATTCGAGCCCTTTGTCGATGACGCCGTTCTTGGCGCGCAGCCAAGCTTTTTGCTCGCGGCATAGCGCAAGCGCTCGTCCAAGGAATGACCTCCCGAGCTTGAATTTTATGCGGAATTCAAGAAAAGCGCACTGCGTGGAATCGCCAAGAAGATAAGGCGAAATCCCACATTTTGCCCGGCCTTCAAGGCGGCCTTGCGCGAGGTAGTGATACAGCTTCGCTTTGGAAACGCCGAACTAGGACCAGCCCGCCGATCGCTCAAGGCGATCCAGCGCTTGCCCTTCAACGCTCGTCTGCGAGGAACTTATAGGCACAAGGGCACCAATCAAATCGTTGTCCAAGTTGTAGAGCTTGCCGTCCTTATGAGTGCCGATGGTTGCCCCGGTCTTGGTGCTGATAAGATTGTCGGAGTCATCGATGTATGCGAGATAGCGTCCATTTGGACGATCCCAGATCTCACCGCGAATCATGTTGCCTCCTAGCGCTGAGAGCGATTATCAAAGCTCGGTGTCCGTTCTGTGGTGCTTAATATCCGACAAGAGAGTAATCATAACACTCATCTGAGCAGACATATGAGCAAGTAAACCTTGCAGCTTCAAAAGAGTATTAAAAATCGTCGCCGCCCACAAAACGGCAAGGATGACGAAAAGCGCCCAAGCCTGATCCGAACTAATTTGAGCCATCAGCGCCAGCCTTCTGTCCGCGAAGCGTATGCCCGCGATTGCGATAGAGCGTAGGCGGGCACGGCGTCAAGGCCACGAACACAGACTGTGCATGTTTCAAGACTTTCGCATAAGAGCCGCAACCTCAAGATTTCAATGGCTTGCGTCATGCAAAAGATGCTTGCGGAGGTCGGACGCCGTGTCGCGGTCGACCCATGTCGATCGGAACCTCTCCTTCGCGTCGAACGCGGCAGTTCAAACTGGCCCACTACCCGCTTCCCCGCGGGTTGACACCGACGCCGCCCTTGCCCTTAATTGGCCCCGTGGTTATTTGAGCCGGCCGGCTTGCCGCCACGTTAAAAAAGGCGCTAAAAGGCCGGGTCTCCTAGAGGAAACCCGTTGTTTTCGTCCCTCAAGGAGAAGCCATGTCCTCCGAGACCGATTCTAAGCGCCGTCCACTGAAGCCCGCCACGCAACTGGTGCATGGCGGGATTTTGCGCTCGCCCTTCGGCGAATTGTCCGAGGCGCTGTTTTTAACGCAAAGCTTCGCCTATCCGACCATGCAGGCCGCCGAGGCGCGGTTCAAGGGCGACGAACCCGGCTTCATCTATTCGCGCTTCTCCAATCCGACCGTCGCGATGTTCGAGCAGCGCATGTGCCTGCTCGAGGGCGCCGAGGCGGCGCGGGCGACGGCGAGCGGCATGGCGGCCGTCACGGCGAGCCTGTTGTCGCAGGTCAGGGCCGGCGATCATGTCGTCGCGGCGCGGGCGCTGTTCGGCTCCTGTCTTTACGTCGTCGAAGAATTGCTGCCGCGTTTCGGCGTCGAGACCACGCTGGTCGAAGGCGCCGATCTCGCGGCGTGGAAAAAGGCGCTGCGCAAGGAGACCAAGGTTCTCTTTTTGGAGACGCCGACCAATCCGGGGCTGGAGGTCTACGACCTGAAGGCGGTGGCCGATCTCGCCCATGAGGCGGGGGCGCGGCTCGTCGTCGACAATGTCTTCGCGACGCCCTTGCTGCAAAAGCCGTTTGATTTTGGCGCCGATATCGTCGTCTATTCCGCGACCAAGCATATAGACGGGCAGGGGCGCTGTCTCGGCGGCATAATCCTCGCCTCGCGCGCCGTGATCGACGAGACCCTGCACAACTTCCTGCGGCAGACGGGGCCGGCGATGTCGCCGTTCAACGCCTGGGTGATGCTGAAGGGGCTGGAGACATTGCCGTTGCGCGTCGCGCAACAGGCGTCGAGCGCCGCGAAAATCGCCGATTTTCTGGCGGAGCAGCTGGGCGTGACGCGCGTGCTTTATCCATTCCGCGACGATCATCCGCAGGCGGCGCTGGCGCGACGCCAGATGACCGGCGGCGGCACGCTGGTCAGTTTCGATGTCGCCGGCGGCAAGGAAGCGGCCTTCGCGCTGGCCAATGCGCTGGAGATCGTCAAAATCTCCAATAATCTCGGTGACGCCAAGAGTCTCGTCACCCATCCCGCGACGACGACGCATCAGCGCCTGACGCCGGAGGCGCGCGCCGCGCTCGGCATCGGCGAGGGGATGCTGCGCCTGTCGGTCGGGATAGAGGATTGCGACGATCTGCTCTATGATCTCGAACGCGGACTATCGGCCGCGCGGGGGTAGGGATGTTCCCCGCTGCTTGCCCGGCCGGCGGAGCTGTTTGACCATGACCTCGCCCCGCGCCTATCTCGACTATAACGCCACCGCGCCGTTGCGCCCGCGAGCGCGCGAAGCGATGCTGGCGGCGCTGGACAAGCTCGGCAACCCCTCCTCGATCCACGCCGAGGGGCGGGCGGCGCGCGGGCTGCTGGAGACCGCGCGGGGAAAAATCGCGGCGGGCGTGGGGACGGCGGCGCGCAACCTCGTTTTCACCAGCGGCGCGACCGAGGCCGCCAATCTCGCGCTGACGC
>JBAWEN010000057.1:0-7970 GCA_049591215.1 Methylocystis sp.
CCCCGGCGGCGGCGCCCAGCCTGCCGCCGCAACGTCCAGCAATCGGACCGACGCAATTGCTGACCGGGCCGCCCGGCGGCGGCCAGGATCTCGCGCGGCGCGACAAGCCGAATCCGCGCCAGGGGCCCCCCGTCTCGGTGGAACGCGCGGTCGCGGAGCATGTTTTCGTCGAAGGCGGCTACCAACCGACGCGCCCAGGGCGCGCGGACGATTTTTCATTGCCGCCAAAAGCGTCCGAACCGCCACCGACACAGTAATCGCCGACGCCGGCGCTTATGATGGAACCAACGGCCTGGCTCGCGCATTCTATCCCAAACCGTCGCCACAAAAGCGACGCATTTGGGAGGCGCACATGCCGTTGTTTGGCTTACTGTTGTTCGCGATTTCCGCTTTCCTACTGGGGTCGGCTCCCGCCAGCGCCGACGAAAGGGGCTTCCTCGCCTTGTTCGAGAGTCAGCCGGAGTCAACCGGCGTCGCCGCCACTCCGGAGCAGGAGCGACTGGCGCGAGAATATCCGGAAACGACCAGGGAACTGGTTCCCGACCCGACCCACGCGCGGCCGGGCACGATCACCATAGATACGAACGCGCGCCTGCTCTATCTCTCGCTGCCGAACGGCATGGCATGGCGCTATGGCGTCGGCGTCGGACGCGAAGGCTTCGAGTGGCGCGGCCGCACGCGCATAGGCCGCAAGGAAAGCTGGCCGTCATGGACGCCGCCCGCGGCGATGCTGAAGCGCCGGCCCGACCTGCCGCGCTACATGGCCGGCGGCGAAGACAACCCGCTCGGCGCGCGCGCGATGTATCTCTACTCCGGAGAGCGCGACACTGGCTTCCGCATTCACGGCTCCAACGAACCCTGGACCATCGGCCACGCGGTGTCATCGGGCTGCATCAGAATGTTGAACGAGGACGTTACCGACCTGTTCAACCGCATCAAGGTTGGCGCTGCCGTCGTCGTGCTCTGAGACGGGCGTAGCGAAAGCCCCGCATTTCTACGGGGCTTTCCAACTATTGCGGCGTCGCGGTGCTGATCGGCATGTCGAGTTGCGGACAACTCACCACGAGATTGTTGGTGAAACTCAACGCCATCTGGATCGGGATCCAGACGCCAATCATCAACCATCCGCGTCTGTGTTGTTTACGCCCATAATAATAGGCGCCCGCGAGCGGGAGCAGTAAAAGCAGGAATGGCCAAGGCCCCGCGACAATATTGTCGCAGTACCATACTTCGGCGCCACCATTGAACATGTTTCCTCACCTTGGCAGATTTGTTTCGCCCATTAGAAATTCGTCAACGGCGCTCGCGCATTGACGTCCCTCGCGGATCGCCCAAACAACCAGCGACTGGCCTCGTCGCATGTCGCCGCAGGCGTAGACCTTCTCCCGCGAGGATTTGTATGAGCGCGTGTCCGCCGCCACGTTGCCGCGCTGATCTAGTGTGACATTGAGCTTTTGCAATAGCCCTTCGCGCAAGGGCGCGACAAAACCCATCGCCAGCAGGACGAGGTCCGCGCGGAGCTTGAATTCGCTCCGCGGAATGTCCTGCATTTTTTCGTCGACGCGCAGGCAGCGCAATTCTTTCACCGCGCCGTCGACGCCGAAGAATTCAGTCGTTCTCACGGCGAAGTCGCGCTCCGCGCCTTCATCATGCGAGGAGGAGGTGCGCAGCTTGAGCGGCCAGTCCGGCCAAACGCGCAGCTTGTCTTCCTTTTCGGGCGGACGCGACATGATTTCGAGCTGGGTGATCGACAGAGCGCCCTGCCGCTTCGAGGTGCCGATGCAGTCCGAGCCGGTGTCACCGCCGCCGATCACCACGACATGCTTGCCAGAGGCAAGAATCGGCGCGTTGCCGATCGGCGGCTCTCCGGAAACCCTGCGGTTCTGCTGCGGCAGAAACTCCATCGCGAAATGCACGCCGTTGAGATCGCGGCCCGGGATCGCCAGATCGCGCGGGGCCTCGGTGCCCCCGGCGAGCAACACCGCGTCATAGGCCGAAACCAGTTCCTCCACCGCCAAGTCCACGCCGACATTGACGTCATAGTGGAACACGACGCCTTCCTGCTCCATCTGCTCGACGCGGCGGTCGATTAGATGTTTCTCCATCTTGAAGTCTGGAATGCCGTAGCGCAGCAGGCCGCCGGCCTTTGCGCTCTTTTCGAAGACATGCACATTGTGGCCGGCGCGGGCGAGTTGCTGCGCCGCCGCCAAGCCCGCCGGGCCGGAGCCCACCACCGCGATCAGCTTGTTGGTCTTGCGGCGCGGCGGCTCTGGAACGACCCATCCCTCGCGAACGCCGCGATCGATGATCGCGCATTCGATCGATTTGATCGTCACGGGCTGGTCGTTGAGATTGAGCGTGCAGGACGCCTCGCACGGCGCGGGGCAGACCCTGCCGGTGAACTCGGGAAAATTATTGGTCGAATGTAGGTTGGCCAGCGCGCGCTTCCAATCGCCCTCATAGACGAGGTCGTTCCAATCTGGAATTTGGTTGTTGACCGGACAGCCGTTGTGACAAAACGGAATGCCGCAATTCATGCAGCGCGCCGCCTGGTTACGCGTGGCTTCCTCGGACAGAGGAATAACGAATTCCTCATAATGGCGAATGCGGTCGGCGGCCGGCTTATACTTGCGGTCCTGCCGGTCGATCTCGATAAAACCCGTCACCTTGCCCATAGCGCTCGCTGCTCATCGGTTCGTCCATGTTCGGCGCGCCCCCGCCTCGCATGGGTTATAACCCATCCCGCCCGCCGCGATAGCGACGGCGTTGGCCAAATTGCGTACGAATTTCATATCGCGCCGCGACGCGCCCCTCCACGAAGGGGCCGCCTTATTCCCCCGCCGCCTTCAGCTTCTGTGTCGGCTTGCCCTTGGCGAAAAGCTCCGTCAGCGCGCGGCGGTATTCCACCGGCATGATCTTGCGGAACTTCGGCCGATACTCTTCCCAATTCTCCAGGACCTCCCGCGCGCGGGTCGAGCCCGTGTAGCGCGCGTGATTGGCGACCAGTTGGCGCAGCCGCTCCGCGTCAAAGCGGGTCATGTCGCCCATGATGTCAACGCGGCCATGTCCTTCGAGATCGCCGGACTGGTGGAAGTTCTCGGTCATCGCGGTCTCTTCCTCGGACAAGGGTTCGAGATCGACCATCGCGAGATTGCAGCGCGAGGAGAAATTATCCTCCTCGTCCAGCACATAGGCGATGCCGCCGGACATGCCCGCCGCGAAATTGCGGCCGGTGGCGCCCAGCACCACGACGACCCCGCCGGTCATATATTCGCAGCCGTGATCGCCGACGCCCTCGACCACCGCTATCGCGCCGGAGTTGCGCACGGCGAAACGCTCGCCCGCCACGCCGCGGAAATAACATTCGCCGGCGATGGCGCCGTAAAGAACCGTGTTGCCGACGATGATCGACTGATGCGGCGTGATTTTCTTGGCGTCGCGCGAGGGATAGATGACGATCTTGCCGCCCGAGAGGCCCTTGCCGACATAATCATTCGCCTCGCCCTCCAGCCGCAGCGTCACGCCGCGCGCCAAAAACGCGCCGAAGCTTTGCCCCGCGGTGCCGAAGGCGCGAATGTCGATCGTGTCCTCGGGCAGGCCGACGTGGCCGTAGACGCGGGCGATCTCGCCCGAGAGCATGGCGCCGGTCGCGCGGTCGACATTGCGGATCGGCGTTTCGATCGCCACCTTGGCGCCGCGGTCGATGGAAGCGCGCGCCTGCGCGATGAGACTGTTGTCAAGAACCTTGTCGAGGCCATGATCCTGGCGGGCGCTGTGGCGGATTGCCCCGCCCTCCCCCGCCGGCTTATGGAACAGCTTGGTGAAGTCCAGACCCTGCGCCTTCCATTGCGCCAGCGCCCGATCCTTATCGAGCATTTGCGCCTGTCCAATGAGTTCGTCGAAGCGGCGATAGCCCATGGAAGCCATCAATTCGCGCACTTCCTCGGCGACGAAGAAGAAGAAATTGATGACATGCTCGGGAAGGCCGACGAAGCGCTTGCGCAGCACCGGGTCTTGCGTCGCGACGCCGACCGGACAGGTGTTGAGATGGCACTTGCGCATCATGATGCAGCCGGCGGCGATGAGCGGCGCCGTCGCGAAGCCGAACTGGTCGGCGCCGAGCAAGGCTCCGACCACGACATCGCGCCCGGTGCGCAAGCCGCCGTCGACCCGCACGGCGATGCGTGCGCGCAGCCCGTTCAGCACCAACGTCTGATGCGTCTCGGCGAGGCCGATTTCCCAGGGACTGCCGGCATGTTTGATCGAGGTCAGCGGCGAAGCGCCCGTGCCGCCCTCGAAACCCGAGATCGTCACATGATCGGCGCGGCCCTTGGAGACGCCGGCGGCGACCGTGCCGACGCCAACCTCCGACACCAGCTTGACCGACACATCGGCGCGCGGATTGACGTTCTTGAGGTCGAAGATCAGCTGCGCCAAATCCTCGATCGAATAAATGTCGTGATGCGGCGGCGGCGATATCAGGCCGACGCCCTGCGTCGAATGGCGCACCTTGGCGATGACGGCGTCGACCTTATCGCCGGGCAATTGCCCGCCCTCGCCGGGCTTCGCGCCCTGCGCCATCTTGATCTGGATCATATCGGCGTTGACAAGAAATTCCGCCGTGACGCCGAAGCGGCCGGACGCCACCTGCTTGATCGCCGAGCGCTTGCTGTCGCCATTGGGCTCGGGCTTGAAGCGGTCCGACTCCTCGCCGCCCTCGCCGGTGTTCGACTTGCCGCCAATGCGGTTCATCGCGATCGCCAGCGTCGTGTGCGCCTCGCGTGAAATCGAGCCGAACGACATGGCCCCGGTGGCGAAACGCTTCACGATCTCCTTGGCGGGCTCGACCTCCTCCAGCGGGACGGGCTCGCGGCCGTCTTCATCGGCGCCCTTGATCCGGAACAGGCCGCGCAGATTGAGCAGGTTTTCGTCCTGCTCGTTCAGCAGCTTGGCGAAGGCGCGATATTGATCGCGCGAATTGCCGCGCACGGCGTGCTGCAGCAGCGATACGGTTTGCGGGGTCCAGCTGTGGGCCTCGCCTCTGATGCGGTAGGCGTAATCCCCGCCGACATCGAGCGCGTCGCGATAGACCGGCGCGTCGCCGAAGGCGAGCCGGTGGCGGCGCACGGTCTCGCGGGCGATCTCCTTCAACCCAACGCCCTCGACGCGCGTCGTGGTGCCGGCGAAATATTCGTCGACAAAGCTCTGCGCGAGACCAACCGCGTCGAAAATCTGCGCGCCGCAATAGGATTGGTAGGTCGAAATGCCCATTTTGGACATGACCTTGAGCAGTCCCTTGTCGACCGCCTTGATGTAGCGCTTGATCGCCGTTTGCGCGTCGACGTCGGCCGGAAGGGCCGCGTTTGGAGCGGCGAGCGTCTCGAAGACGAGATAGGGGTTGATCGCCTCGGCGCCATAGCCCGCGAGACAGGCGAAATGATGCACCTCGCGCGCCTCGCCGGTCTCGACGACGAGCCCCACCGATGTGCGCAGCCCCTTGCGGATGAGATGGTGATGCACGGCGGCGGTGGCGAGCAAGGCCGGAATCGGCGCTCGATCCGGGCCGACCATGCGATCGGACAGCACGATGATGTTATAGCGCCCGTTCACCGCCTCCTCGGCGCGTTCGCACAAGCGCAGCAGCGCTTCGCTCAGCCCGTCGGCGCCCTTGGCGGCGTCATATGTGAAATCGAGCGTCTTGGTGTCGAAACTATCCTCGATATGGCCGATGCAACGGATTTTCTCCAAATCCTCGTCGGTCAGGATCGGCTGGCGCACTTCCAGCCGTTTCTTCTTGGCCGAGCCGTCGTGGTCGAGAATATTGGGGCGCGGGCCGATGAAGGACACGAGGCTCATGACCAATTCCTCGCGGATCGGGTCGATCGGCGGATTGGTCACCTGCGCGAAGTTCTGTTTGAAATAGGTGTAGAGCAGATTCTCGCGATCGGAGAGCGCCGAGATCGGCGTATCCGTGCCCATCGAGCCCACCGCCTCCTGGCCGGTGACGGCCATCGGCAGCACCAACAGATCCAGATCCTCTTGCGTGTAGCCAAAGGCCTGCTGGCGGTCGAGCAGGGAGACGTCGGCGCGCGAGGCGCGCGGCTCGACCGGCTTCAAATCCTCGAGCACGATTTGCGTGCGCGCCAGCCATTCGCGATAGGGATGCGAGGCCGTCAGCGACGTCTTGATCTCGTCGTCCGAAACGATGCGGCCCTTCTCCAGATCGACCAGCAGCATCTTGCCGGGCTGAAGCCGCCATTTGGAGATGATCTTTTCCTGCGGAATGGGCAGAACGCCCATTTCCGAGGCCATGACCACGAGGCCATCGTCGGTGACGAGATAGCGCGCCGGCCGCAAGCCGTTGCGGTCCAGCGTCGCGCCGATCTGCCGACCGTCGGTGAAGGCCATCGCCGCCGGGCCGTCCCACGGCTCCATCAAGGCGGCGTGATATTCGTAAAAGGCCTTGCGATGCGCGTCCATCAGCGGATTGCCCGACCACGCCTCGGGGATCAGCATCATGACGGCGTGAGCCAGCGAGTAGCCGCCGCGCACCAGGAATTCGAGAGCATTGTCGAAAACGGCGGTGTCGGACTGCCCCTCGTAGGAGATCGGCCATATCTTGCCGATGTCGTCGCCAAACAACGGCGAGGCCACGGTCGCCTGGCGCGCGGCCATCCAGTTCAGATTGCCGCGCAGCGTGTTGATTTCGCCGTTGTGCGCGACGAAGCGATAGGGATGCGCGAGACGCCAGGACGGGAAAGTGTTGGTGGCGAAACGCTGGTGCACCAGCGCCAGCGCCGAGATGAAACGCTGGTCTTGCAGATCGAGGAAATATTTCCCGAGCTGCTGGACGAGCACCATGCCCTTATAGACGATCGTGCGCGTCGACAGCGAAACGGAATAATGCTCGCGGCCCAAGGCTCCGAGCGCGTAAATCTCGTTCGAAGAGGTCTTGCGCGCGAGGTAGAGACGCCGTTCGAAATCGGCCTCGTCCTTGACGCCCGCGCCGCGTCCGACAAAGACTTGAGCGTGGAAAGGCTCGACCGCGCGCACGGCGTCGCCGAGATCGCTCGAATCGACCGGCAAGTCGCGCCAGCCCAGCACCGTCAGCCCCTCGGTCCTTAACGCGGCTTCGAGGACGGCGACCGCCTTGGCGCGGGTTTCGACGTCGCGCGGCAGAAAAAACTGGCCGATCGCGTATTCGCCGGGCTTCGGCAAGGCGATGCCCAATTTTTCGGCCTCTTGCGCGAAAAATTCGTGCGGAATCTGGACAAGAATGCCGCAGCCGTCGCCAAGCTTCGGATCGGCGCCAACGGCGCCGCGGTGATCGAGATTGAGCAGGATTTGCAGGCCCATCTCGACGATGTCGTGGCTGGCCGCGTTGTGCAAATTGGCGACAAAGCCGACGCCGCAGGAATCGTGCTCCTTGGCGGGATCGTAAAGACCTTGCGCTTGCGGAGACAGGGGATCGCGACCCTTCACGGCGATATCTTCCGCGCGAGGGCCGACATGATTTTGATTTTCTGTTCGCGCCATATTTCGTCCCTCGTCCTAAGCATATTCGCGCGCATCGCATTCGACAGCCACTCGCCGGGATCGCGCCGTTGGCGCTTTTCACGAATGCCCGGGCGGGGTCAAGCGCCCAGACGTCGTGGCAAGAGCCGCGCCATCGAGGCCGTCCTTATTTCTCCGGCGCCTCCGATCCCCGGCGCCCCAGGCGAAAAATGCCGGCGGGACTTGATATCCGACGAGGGCGCGAACTGGAACTTACGTGCTTGCCACCCCCGAATGGTCAGCAAGACTGACCATTCGGGGAGCACATTCTTGCCAGATTTGCCGACGCCGCACAAGCAATCCGAGACCGCCCGAAATTTCGACCCGCTTCGCCGCGAAGGCTAAGGTTCCGTCCAATGGCCACCGCAAACGGACTTCGCCGCGTCCGACCGCGTCCGTCAAGCATGACCCGCCAT
>JBAWEN010000058.1:0-12370 GCA_049591215.1 Methylocystis sp.
CGGCGAGTTCGGCTTCGTCTCGCGGCGCGAGGCGCGTCATCGTCAAAACCTCGGCAGATCGGGAAAGGGCATGGCCCCCGCGACGACATGCATCGCGCCCATCTCAGCGCAGCGACGCAGCGTCGGAAACACCTTGCCGGGATTGAGCCGCCCGGCGGGATCGAAGGCGCATTTGACGCGCATCTGCTGCGCCAGATCGACCTCGTTGAACATCTCGCCCATCAGATCGCGCTTTTCGACGCCGACGCCATGCTCGCCGGTCAGCACGCCGCCCACCGCGACGCAAAGCCGCAAAATATCGGCGCCGAGAGCCTCGGCCCGCGCGATGTCGCCGTCGATCGACGCGTCATAGAGAATGAGCGGATGCAGATTGCCGTCGCCGGCGTGAAACACATTGGCGACGCGCAGCCCATGTTTTTTCGCCAGAGCCTCCATGCCGGTCAGCACTTCCGGGAGCTTTCCGCGCGGGATCGTGCCGTCCATGCAGAGATAATCGGGGCCGATGCAGCTCACCGCCGGAAAGGCGTTTTTGCGCCCGGCCCAAAATCGCAGCCGCTCGGCCTCGCAGGTCGAAACCTTCGTCGTGGTCGCGCCTTCCGCTCGGGCGATTTGCTCGACGACGCCGACCAGCGAATCCACCTCCGCCGCCGTTCCGTCGAGTTCGACGATCACCAGCGCCGCCGCGTCATCAGGATAGCCGCAGGGTTGGAATCGCTCCACCGCGTCGATGGTCGCCTTGTCCATCATCTCGAGGCCGCCGGGAATGATCCCGCGCGAAATAATCGCTCCAACGCAACGCGCGCCGGCCTCGACGCTGGAGAATCCCAGCAAGAGCCCCCGAGCCGCCGGGGGCTTGCGCAGGATGCGCACGGTGATTTCGGTGACGACGCCGAGCAGCCCTTCCGAGCCGGTCATCAAACCCATGAGGTCGTAAAGTTCGCTGTCGAGATGCTTGCCGCCGAGACTTACGATCTCGCCGCCCATCAGCACGACTTCGAGCCCCAGAATGTTATTGGTGGTGAGGCCGTATTTGAGGCAATGCACGCCGCCGGCGTTTTCCGCGACATTGCCGCCGATCGAACAGGCGATCTGCGAGGAGGGATCGGGCGCGTAATAGAAACCCTCGACCCCGACCGCCTCGGAGATCGCCAGATTCCGCACGCCGGGCTGCACGCGCGCGCAGCGGTTTTCATAGTCGATTTCGAGGATGCGGTTGAATTTCGACAGCCCCAGGAGAATGCCGTCCTCGAGCGGCATCGAGCCGCCCGATAACGACGTGCCGGCGCCGCGCGGCACGATCTTCACATTCATCTCTTGCGCCAGCGCCATGATCGCCTGCACCTGCGCTACCGTTTCCGGCAGGGCGACGACCAGCGGCAGCGCGCGATACATGGTGAAGGCGTCGCAGTCATAGGCGCGGCGCGCGGTCTCGTCGGCGATCACGCTTTGCGCGGGGAGAATTGCCCGCAGCCGCGCCAGAAGCTCGTCGCGGCGCGACAGGATTTCCGGCTCGGGCGCGGGCATGAGGAGGGTCATGCGCGGAGCTTACACCCGCTTTGGCACGAGGATCACGCGAAAATCGTTGACGTTGGTGCGCGTCGCGCCGGTGACGATGAGGTCGCCGAGCTGCTCGAACGCGGTATAGGCGTCATTGTTGGCGAACAGCGCCTTGAGGTCCACGCCGGCCTTTCGCGCGCGGTCAAAACTGTCCGGCGTCATGATCGCGCCGGCGTTGTCCTCGCTGCCGTCGATCCCATCCGTATCGCAGGCGATGGCGGATATTCCGCCAAAGCCTTCCAGCGCCAGCGTCAGCGCCAGCAGAAATTCGGCGTCGCGTCCACCCTTGCCCTTGCCGCGTACCGTCACCGTGGTCTCGCCGCCCGAGATGATCGCGACCGGCGGCTCGAACGGCTGGCCGTGCAGCGCGATTTGCTTCGCGATGCCGGCGTGAACCAGCGCCACGTCGCGCGACTCGCCCTCCAGATCGCCGAGAATGCAGGGCGTGAAGCCGGCCTTTTTGGCGACCGCCGCCGCCGCGTCGAGCGAGCCCTGCGGCGTGGCGATAAGTATGTTTTGCACGCGCTCGAAGATCGGATCGCCGGGCTTGGGCGTCTCGCAGGCGGGGCTGTTCAAATGCGCCAGCACGGCGGCGGGGGCCTCGATCCCATATTTGGCGATCACCGCCAACGCGTCCTGCCGCGTCGTCGCGTCGGGAACCGTCGGCCCCGAGGCGATGACGGAAAGGTCGTCGCCCGGCACGTCGGAGATCATCAGCGCCACGACGCGGGCCGGCGCGGCGGCTCGCGCGAGGCGCCCGCCCTTGATCGCCGAGAGATGCTTGCGCACGCAATTCATTTCGGAAATCGTCGCGCCGCTCTTGAGCAGCGCCTTGTTGACGATCTGCTTTTCCTCCAGGCTCACGCCTTCCGCCGGCAACGCCAGCAAGGCCGAGCCGCCGCCCGATATCAGCGCCAGCACGAGATCGTCTTCGGTCAGCCCCTCGACCGCCTTCAGCACGCGCTTCGCCGCTTCGCGCCCCGCGGCGTCCGGCACGGGATGCGAGGCCTCGACGACTTCGATGCGCGAGGTCGGCGCGCCATGTTCGTAACGCGTGACGACCAGACCTTCGACCGGCGCGGGATAATGCTTCTCGACCGCCGCGGCCATGGCGGCGGCGGCTTTACCGGCGCCGACGACGATCGTACGGCCCTTGGGCGGCGCCACTTTCGCCAGATAGGGCGGCAGGCAAAGCGAAGGATGCGCCGCGCCCACGGCGGCGTCGAACATTTCGCGAAGGAGTTTGCGGTGGTCGTCGGACATGGCGGGTTCTATGCCTTATTTCAGAGTGGGCGCGCGGCGGGGCGCGATCCCTTCTCCCGCTCGCGGGAGAAGGTGGCCCCGCGCAGCGGGGTCGGATGAGGGCTCTCGCGACTTGGCGGATTGAGTCGAATGCGGCGCGAGCGTTGTGCGAACAAGCTCCATATGAATGTCTCCGCCCCCAATCACGAGTTCATTCTCGATCCGAAGAACATGATACTCTCGCCGATGCAACATTCATCACGCGGGGCGTCGTGGCGGGCCGCCGCGGGTTGCGCGCGAAGTCAGTCCGAGATTTCGAGACGTGCGTCGATAAGCGCTCATCGGCGCCGCAACGAACGACGATGCTCCCCAAGCTAACTCCTGCGCTCGACAGCCCTCATCCGACCCGGCTTCGCCGGGCCACCTTCTCCCGCGAGCGGGAGAAGGATTACGCCCAGCGATTCCAGTCTCCTTACGCGCCGGCCATCGCATTGGCCTTTTCGATCAGCGCCTCGGCCATGCGGATCGAGGCGATGTCGATCAGGCGGCCGTCGAGCGACACCGCGCCCTTGCCTTCCTTGGCGGCCTGGGCCATCGCCTCGAGAATGCGGCGGGCCTTGGTCACTTCCGCCTCGGAGGGCGTGAACACCTGATTGGCCAGCTCGATCTGCGACGGATGGATCGCCCACTTGCCCTCATAGCCCAGCACCGCGGCGCGCTTGGCCGCCGCGATATAGCCGTCGGTATCGCCGAAGTCGCCGAACGGTCCGTCGATCGGGCGCAGGCCATAGGCGCGGCACGCGACCATCATGCGCGTCTGCGCGGCGTGCCACTGGTCGGCCCAGTAAAAATCGCGCTTGCCGTTGGCGTCCTTGTCGGAAAGAACGCCGTAATCCGGGTTCACGCCGCCGATGACAGTGGTGCGGGCGCGGGTCGAGGCGGCGTAATCGGCGACGCCGAACGACATGGCCTCGAGACGCTTCGACGACTGCGCGATGGCTTCGACATTGGCCATGCCGAGCGCGG
Organism: Methylocystis sp.; assembly: GCA_049591215.1. Taxonomy (GTDB): domain Bacteria; phylum Pseudomonadota; class Alphaproteobacteria; order Rhizobiales; family Beijerinckiaceae; genus Methylocystis. The sequence goes on from JBAWEN010000058.1 coordinate 3,826, forward strand.
TCTCGATCAGAATCTCAATGCCGATCTTCTTGGTGCGCTTCTTATACTGCTCGATCTGCGTGATCATCATATCGATCGCGTAAACGTCCGCCGGCACGCCGACCTTGGGGATCAGCACGACGTCGAGGCGCGGGCAGTTTTCGAGCACGTCGACCACGTCGCGATAGCAATAATGGGTGTCGAGACCATTGATGCGGAGCGTCATGGTCTTTTTGCCCCAATCGATGTCGTTGAGGCCCTGGATGATGTTCTTGCGCGCCTGCTCCTTGTCGTCCGGCGCCACGGCGTCCTCGAGATCGAGGAACACCACGTCCGCCTTGGACGTCGCGGCCTTTTCGAACATGCCCGGCGCCGAACCCGGCACGGCCAGCTCCGAACGGTGCAGACGCGATGTCGCCTGCTCGATCAACGTGAAACTCATCTCAATTCCCCTTCCTTGGGTGGTTGGCATATCCCCGGAAAGTTTGCATTTTCCAGATCGGGATATGCGCTGCGATTAAAGCCTTAGCCGGTGGCCCCGAGGCCAGCGGCGATGCAGCTGATCGAGAGCAGCAACGGAATCTTGATTGCTTCCTTGGCCGTCTCGTCTTGCGCGCTCCTGAATCGGCGCAGCAGTTCGACCTGCTCCCGATTCACCTCGTTGATGGTTGGCAACCGGTCGGCGAGCGTCGCGCGATAGTTTGGAAAGCGCTCGCCGATTTCCGCCGCGCCGGTGACGCGCAACACCATCGCGCGCGTCAGTTCGTGCTCCGTCTCGATGACCGCGAAGATTTTCTCGCGCACGGCTACGTCCGCGACCAGCGAGGCATAGGCGCGGGCGAGCGGCAGATCGACAATCATCAACGTCTTCTCGACCTGATCAAGCACGAGCTTGAACAGCCGCGATTTCTCGAACATGAGGCGCAAGAGGTCGAGCCCCTTGTCGCCGCGCGCGTCGAGAAAAGCCTTGAGCCCCGAGCCGACGCCATACCAACTGGTGATCGCGTGACGGTTCTGCGCCCAGGCGAACACCCAGGGGATGGCGCGAAGATCGGCGAGACTCTTGGCGCCGAAACGCCGCGCCGGACGCGACCCGATGTTGAGCATCGAGATTTCCTCGAGCGGGCTCGCCGCCTGGAAATAGACGACGAGATCGGGGTCGCCGACAAAGCTCGTATAGGCGGCCAGCGCCGCGCTCGACATGGCCTCGAAAGCCTCGTCGAATTCCTCGCGCGGAACCAGCGCCTCCTCGCGCTCGGACTTCAGCGCATGGGTGAAGACCGAAGACGCCAGCAGCTCCATCTGATAGGCCGCCGTGCCGCGATTGGCGTATTTGAACGACACCACCTCGCCCTGCTCGGTGGAGCGGAAACGCCCGCGGATGGAGCCCGCCGGCTGGGCCGCGATGGCGTGGCCGGTCGGCGCGCCGCCCCGGCTCACCGAACCGCCGCGCCCATGGAAAAACGAGATCGCGACGCCTTCCTCGACGCCCACCGCCGTGAGCCGCGCCTGCGCTTTGTATAGCTCCCAGTTCGAAGGCAGAAAGCCGCCGTCCTTGTTGCTGTCGGAATAGCCGATCATCACTTCTTGCAAATCGCCCTGACGCTGGGCGCTGCGCTTGACGATCGGTATCCGCAACAGCTCGCGCATGATCGCCGGCGCGTCTCGCAGGTCGGGAATGGTCTCGAACAGCGGCACGATCGGCAGCGTGCAATAGACGCCCTTCGAACTCTGGCGCACCAGCCCTGCTTCCTTGGCCAGCACATAGGCGCCGAGCACATCGGCGGCGTTATGCGTCATCGAAAGGACGAAACTGCCGAAGGCCTCGCGGTCGAGCTTGCTTTGCAGCTCGGCGACAAGCTCGAACATTTCGATGGTGTCGCGCGTCTCGCTCGAAAAGCTCTCGCGCTCCTCGGAGCTGAGCGGCGGCGTCTGGATTTGCTCGTCGAGCCAGGCGCGCCACTCGGGAGACTCGGCGTCCGGCGCCGGGCCCTCGCGCGTCGCCCGCCACAGGTCGCAAAGCGCGCTGGTGGTGCGCGTCGTGTTCTCGCGCAAATCGAGCCGCACGGTGGAGAAACGGAAAATCTCGACGGCGCGGCGCAGAGGCCGCACGAGATCGGTCGCGAGCCGCTCCGAGCCGCCCTCGACCAAAGAGTCTTCGAGCGCCTTGAGGTCGCCGATGAGTTCGTCGGCGTTGGCGTAGCGCTGGTCGCTCGTCGACTCGCCCTTCGTCGCGCGCAGCGTCTGGTCGAGCTTGTAGACGATGAGATTGACGAATTGACGATAGGGCTCCATCTGGTTGCGCGCGCGAATGGAGCTCGCGTCCTTCAAGGCGCCGAGCCTTTGCTCCAGCGCGTCGCGCAGCATTTGAGGAATCAGCGCGGCGCGCGGGCTGATCGAGAGCATGCGGCCAAGATCGGTCGCCCGCTGGCGATAATAATTGAGGCTGGCGAGCGCGTTGTCACGCATCGTCTGGCGCGTCACCGCGTTGGTGACGAAGGGATTGCCGTCGCGGTCGCCGCCGATCCACGAGCCGAACTGAAAGAACGGCGTAACTTCGAATTCTTCGTCCGGATAGTGCTTCTCCAGCGCGCTTTCGAAGGTGGAGAGCAAATCCGGCGCGAGGTCGAAAATCGTTTCCGAAAAGAAGTGCTGGCCCCAGGAGACTTCGTGTTCGACGGTCGGCTTTTCCAAATGCAAATCGCCGGTCAGGAACAGCAGTTCGATCTGGTCGCGCAGCTGCGCGCCGAGCGCGTTGCGCTCGCGGTCGGTCCAGCGCGTCGATTCGAGATCGCGCAGCAGCAGATAAATGCGGCGGTTCTTCTCCAGGATCGAGACGCGCCTGGCTTCGGTCGGATGCGCTGTTATCACCGGACGAATGCGCAGCGTCTGCAATTGCGCGCGGATCTCGTCCGCGCTGACGCCGGCGCGCGCGGCGCCGGCCAGCACCTGGTCGAAGGTGCCGAGCAATTGATCATGTCCGCGCTCGCGTTCGATATGGCGGCGCCGGCGCATCGCATAAGCCTGTTCGGCGATGGAGACGAGCTGGAACAAAATGCCCTGCGCCTGCAAGGCGCGGCCCATCTCATAGTCGGTGAGCTTCGAGCCGGCGGCGAAGCCTCGCAGCACTGGTTCGATCTGCGGCATGTGGCGCTTGACCACCAGCACGAGCTGATCGACGAGAAAGGCCGAGGCCTCCTTGACGGAGCGCGTGGCGAAGGCCGAGGGCGCGGCGGCGGGCGGCGTGTCGGCGGGCGGCATGTCGGAAGGAGCGTCGGTCATCAGAAATCTCGAACTCCGCGATGGGCGTTGCGGGAAGCCGCGGCGCTCTCATGCGCTTCGGCCTTAGCCCGTTGCTTGCGACGAGCGTCCTCATGGACACCCCTTGGCGGAGCCGCCTTCTCCCACGGGTGGGTGAAAGGGCGCCGCCGATTCCTTCGACCTGGGCCGCCAGGCATTGTCGCCTCCACGACGATGCCGAAAGCCGCGGCGTCCCCTTGCCCCCGCGCGTGGGGAGAAGGCGTCATGCGATGCATGACGACCGAGGAGCGCCGCGACCGGGCGCGACGATACTAAATCACGCGCGTTGCAGAACCTTGGCGACGGTCTCGCCGAATTCGGCGGGGCTCGGCGCCACGGTGAGGCCATAGGATCGCATGATCTCGGTCTTCTCGGCGGCGCTGTCGCCGGTCGAGGAGATGATCGCGCCCGCATGGCCCATCCGCCGCCCCTTGGGCGCGGTCAGCCCCGCGACGAAACCGATCACCGGCTTGGAGAAATTCTCCTTGATCCAGGCCGAGGCTTCCGCCTCCTGCGGACCACCGATCTCGCCGATGATCAACACGGCGACCGTATCCGGATCCTTGTCGAACAGCACGAGATGATCGAGGAAGGAGGAGCCGTTGATCGGATCGCCGCCAATGCCGACGGAAGTCGAAATGCCGATCCCCAACTCTTTCATCTGCTCCGCGGCCTCGTAGCCGAGCGTGCCGGAGCGCGAGATCAGGCCGACATTGCCCTGCTTGTAGATATGGCCGGGCATGATGCCGAGCATCGCCTTGCCGGGGCTGATGATGCCCGCGCAGTTCGGCCCGACCATCATCGGACGGCGATCCTTGGGATAGCGCATGAAATATCGCTTCACGCGCATCATGTCCTGCGCCGGAATGCCGTCGGTGATCGAACAGATCAGACGAATGCCGGCGTCCGCCGCTTCCATGATCGCGTCCGCGGCGTAAGGCGGCGCGACGAAGGTGATGCTCGTCGTCGCGCCGGTCTCCTTCACGGCCTCCTTGACCGTGTTGAACACGGGAACGCCATGCGCGGTCTTGCCGCCCTTGCCGGGCGTGACGCCGGCGACGACGTTGCTGCCGTAATCGAGCATTTCCTTGGCGTGGAAACTACCCTTGTCGCCGGTGATGCCCTGCACCAGAATCGGCGTCTTCTCGTCGATAAGAATGCTCATGATTTCCTCCCGGCGCCTTATGTCGCGCGCCCGCCGCCGTCAGAACCCGTTCGAAGCCCGCGCGCTCAGCCCGCCTTCTTGCAGGCGGCGACGGCCTTGTCGGCCGCTTCCTTGAGCGTCGACGCGCTGATGATCGCGATGCCGCTTTCCTCGATGATCTTGCGTCCGGCCTCGACATTGGTGCCGGCGAGCCGCACCACGAGCGGAACCGTGATGTTGGTCGCGCGCACCGCGTCGACGACGCCCTGCGCCACCCAGTCGCAGCGGTTGATGCCGGCGAAGATGTTGACCAGCACCGCCTTCACATTGGCGTCGGACAGCACCAGCCGGAAAGCCGTGGCGACGCGCTCGGCGGAGGCGCCGCCGCCAACGTCGAGAAAGTTCGCCGGGCTGCCGCCGGCATGCTTGATCATGTCCATGGTGGCCATCGCGAGGCCCGCGCCGTTGACGATGCAGCCGATTTCGCCGTCGAGCCCGATATAGTTGAGCGCGTGTTCCAGGGCCTGCGCCTCGCGCGGATCGGACTGCGACGGATCGTTCATGTCGACGATGTTGCGGCGGCGGAACAGCGCATTATCGTCGAACGACATTTTGGCGTCGAGCGCCAGCACCTTGTCGTCCTTGGTGACGACGAGCGGGTTGATCTCCAGCATCGTCGCGTCGCAGTCGCGAAACGCCCGATAGGCGCCCAGAATCGTCTGCACCGCGCGCGAGACTTGCTTCAGGTTCAAGCCGAGCTGAAAGGCGAGTTCGCGCGCCTGGAACGGCAGCAGCCCGACCGCCGGCTCGACGATCACCTGCAACAATTCCTCGGGCGTGTTCTTGGCGATCTCCTCGATCTCCATGCCGCCGTGCTTGGAGGCGATGACGCGCACGCGCTCCAATTTGCGGTCGAGCACATAGCCGAGATAAATCTCGCGCTCGAACGGATCGGCGAGTTCGACGTAAACGCGCTGCACCGGCTTGCCTTCCGGCCCGGTCTGGCTGGTCACGAGCCGCTTGCCCAGCAGATCGCGCGCCGCCTGCTGCACCTCGTGATAGGTGCGGCAGAATTTGACGCCGCCGGCCTTGCCGCGCGCGCCGGCGTGAATCTGCGCCTTGACCACCCAATGCGAGCCGCCGAGTTCGGTCGCCGCGTACACCGCCTGGTCCGGGCTGAAGGCGATCGTGCCGGGCGGAATGGCGACCCCGTGGGCCGCCAGAAGTTCCTTGGCTTGATACTCGTGCACGTCCATGTTGTCCTCCCTGGGACGACGACTGTCTTTGTTTTTTTACGAACCGATTTTGCCGCGCACGACGGCATAGACTTGTTCCGTCTTCAGCGCGGCGAGATCCGTGAGCGCGTTCACCTCGCCGAGACGGATTTCGGCGAATTCGCGATCCTTGATCGATTTGGCGTTGATGTAGACGTTGAGCGCCGCGCTGCGCAGTCCGGCGTTGGCCGCGAGCACGGCGACGCCGGCGTCGCTGATCACGTTGACATTGCCCTTTTCGGCGACGACGGCCGAAAGCTTGATCACCTCGTGGCAGGCCTTGACGGCGCGCAGCGGCGCATCGGTCGCCTGCTTCAACGCGGCCTGGATGGCGGCGGCGCGCGCGGCTTTTTCCTCGTCCGTGCCGCGCGGCAGGCCATAGGCGCCCATGACGGCGTTGAAAGCTACGACGTCCTCGTCAATGGCCGCGGTCAGCTCCGCCCGCACCTTCTCCGCCTCGGCGTTGGTCGCCTTCAGCTCCGCGTCGAAGGCTTCATAGTTCTTCTTGCCGATGGTCAGATTGGCGACCATGGAAACCAGCGCCGCGCCGACCGCGCCCATGATGGCCGCCGCGCCGCCGCCGCCGGGCGTCGGCTGTTCGCTGGCGAGTTCGTCGAGAAATTTGGCGATTGTGTTGTTCTTGGTCATGGGTCGCGGTCCTTCTCGGCTCAGGCGAGCGCCTTGGCTTGCGCGTAAATGTTTTCGCAGTCGAACACTTGATCGGCGGCGTCGAACAGTTTGCCGACGCATTCGCGATGCAGCTTGAGTTTCAAGCCGCCGAGCCCCAGCGCGCCGATCACGATCTTGCCGTGACGCTCCTTGGCCTTGTCGGTCGCCTCGACGCCGCCGAGCCCCAGCGGCGGCTGCGCGTTGCAGTCGGCGAGGAGTTCGAGCGCCGCGTCGTCTCGCCAGTCCTTTTCGTCAAGCAGCGGCACGCCGATGGCGCCGGCCGCGAAGACGATTTGCGCGCCCTTGATCGCCCGCGCGCGCGCCGCGTTGTCGAAAGCCTCGATCGCCGTCGGCAGGAAGCCGAAGCGCTCCTCGATCGCCGCCGCGGAAGCTTTCGCGCGCGAGAGCTGGCGTGAGGTGATGGCGACTTCCGCGCCCTCGATATGCAACATCGCGGCGGCGCGCATGCCGACGGGGCCGGTGCCGGCCAGCACGACGGCCTTCTTGCCGGCCAGCGGCTTCGCCTTGGCGAGCAGGGCCACGCCGGCGGCGGCGGTCGTGTTGGAGCCATTGCTGTCCAGCATCACGGACACGCGGAAATTGGAGAAGAAGCGCTTCTTCACCGCTTTGAACAGAGTCTCGCCGGCCGTCATGTCGCCGCCGCCGACGAAGATCGCGGTGAATTGTTTTTCCTTCGGGCCGCGCGTGTAAATGGTTCCGTCGACCAGCGCCCCGACGTTTTGCGGCGTGACGCCGCCGTAACCGATGATGTGGTCGGCGCCGCCGTCGTAGCCGACGACCGTGTCGAAAACGCTCGGGACGGGATCGGTGTCCAGCAGGAACAGGAGTTTCTTGGTCATTGGCGTCTCGTTCTGTTGGCGGCGGTTCGTTTGGGGCGCTCCGAATCCCGCCCGCGGCGATTCATTTTCGCGCGGCGGGTGGAGCGGGGGCGCCCGCCTCAGGCGGTCACGATGTTGCGCGGCGCGCCGGCGACGAAGGCGTCGACATTGTCGATCAATTGATCGGCCAGCACCTGCATCGCCTCCTTGCTGGCCCAGGCGACATGGGGCGTGACAATCAGATTGGGGATGGTGGGGTCGAGCAGCACATTGCCGTTCTTTGGCGGCTCGACGGTCAGCACGTCCATGCCGGCGCCGGCGATGACGCCCTTGCGCAAGGCGTCGGCCAGCGCCGCCTCGTCGATGATGCCGCCGCGCGCGGTGTTGATGATGCAAGCGGTCTTCTTCATCGACGCGAGTTCCTTCGTCGAAATCATGCTTTTCGTTTGCGGCGTCAACGGCAGGTTCAGCGTGACGATGTCGGACTCGCGCAGGATGGTCGCGATGTCGACCTTGTTCGGCAGGTCCGTCACGTCGTTGATCAGCACCTTCATGCCGAACGCGATCGCGCGCCGCTCGATCTCCTTGCCGAGCGCGCCATAACCGATGATGCCAAGCGTCGAACCGGCGATGTCGTAGATCGGGTAATCGAAATAGCAGAACTGGCTATTGGAGCCCCAGCGTCCTTGGAACACCGAATTGTGATAGTTCACGAGATTGCGGCGCAGCGCGAACAGCAGCGCGAAGACATGCTCGGGCAGCGTGTTGAAGGCGTAGTTGCGGATGTTGGAAACCGTGATCCCATGCGCGGTCGTATAGGCCTTGTCGATCACGTCGGTGCCGGTCGCGGCGACGGCGATCAGCTTCAGCTCTGGAAGCTGCTTCAACACATCTTCGCGCAGCGGGACCTTGTTGCTGATGCAGATGTCCGCGCCCTTGAGGCGTTCCACGACCTCGGACGGCGCGGTCTGCGCGTATTCCGTGTACTCATGCGGGAAATTGGGCTTGCGCAAATTGGCGTCGAGCGTCTCGCGGTCGAGAAAAACGATTTTGTGCGACATTCCCCTGATCCCTCGCATGATGTGCAGATGGCGCGTTGTCGCGCTCGTCAAGTTTGGCGCCCGGCGCGGCCATGCGCGCCGGGCGTTTAGCTGTCTTAGGCCTTCAGCAGCGGATTGGCGCGATAGACGGCCTGAGCGGCGGCGACGCCGGAGCCGGGCTGAATCTTGATGCCGTTGTCGAGCATCGCCATTTCCGCGCCGGCGATGGCGCCGAGCAGCATCAGCTCGTTGAGGTCGCCGAGATGGCCGATGCGGAACACCTTGCCGGCGACCTCGGAG
>JBAWEN010000059.1:0-2324 GCA_049591215.1 Methylocystis sp.
CGAGAATGCGGGTCTCACATTTCCGCCGTCCTCGTAAAGTTTTGGCGCATAAACTTCGTCGCCTCTCGTTTCAACTTTCAGAAATCCCTTTTGACCCGCTGCTTCCGAGCAAAGGCGGAGAGCCACCGTTTGCTCACGCGTCAAGCCATAGAGCGGGTTGAAATCGATCTGATGGTGCGAGAACGTGCGGCGCGTGTCATTGGCGTCCGTCATCAGAAAGCCGTCGGTGAACCATTGTGCGAAAGCCGGGAAAAGCAGCGAGGATTGCTTCGAGATTACCGGCGTGCGTGATCCGACCTCAAAAAGCTTGCGCACTTCTTCGACGGGCGGAAGCACGGTCATCTCCTTAGCCGGCAAATGGCGCGAAAACCATCTCTGGTCCGTCAGCGATTCCCACGACGTGTAGCTGAGGATCGACGGATCTCGTTCGTCACCGCGGGGCGGCATCGAACTGAAAGGCCGCGGCCTGGTTTCGCCATAGCTGCAGGCGCGGTTGATGATTGTCCGATTCACCCATCTTCTTAACGGCGGGATGGCCATCACAAACAGCCAGAACCAGCGAAAATGAGAAAGAACGTAGTCCTCAATCCGATTGACTGAGCCGTCGCGACTTGTGTCTCGCATGAAAAATCACCTTCGATTAGCCAATTGATCCTGCATTCGCCGGATAACCCTCTCTTGCAGCCCAAATCTGGGACAGTTTGGCATAATAGGCAAGCCTGAAGCGAGGCGGAGCCGTCCGACCGGGGCCGGGGCGGGCCACCGCCTCGCCGAGCACCCAAGAATGTTGCGTTTCCCGTTATCGAGGCGCACCTCTCCCCGGTTTGCAGCGAACGCATGACAATCGAATGCTTCATGCCGTTTACGCAGCCGGTGGCGGCCGTATTCGACGATCATTCGTAAGATATCGGCGAACAGATTTCTCGGAATGGCGACCCCGGCCATCTGGAAGGCGACATAACGGCCATGACTCACCACCTTCGCGCCGATCTTGATCAGCTTCTCCTTGAGAGTCGTCATAGACCAGTCCTTTATCGGCTCCGGCGCCGCCAGCGTGCGCAGGAAATTGCCGAGATTGTAAAAGTGTAAAAGCCAGCGCATGAAGCTGACGACGATGCACTGCGGCAGCTTCGCCGCCAGATCGATCGGTGTCTCCATCTTCGCCCGCCGTCGCAATATTAATCCGTTCATAAGTATCTCTATGTTCACGCGGCATATCGGAGAGATGGTTTTTGGTGGAAGGAGCGGATTTTGGCCGGGTTATTTTGCAACTGCCGCATTGACGAGCGGACCTTGCTTTTGAAGTCGTCCTTGCTCGTCACGGTCATGCGCCCGACCGTATCGGCTTTCAGATGCTTCCCCACGAGGTCGTCGGGATTGCGATCGGGCGAGTAAGGCGGCAAATAAAACAGCCGTGGCGCATCATTCAAACTCTCGACAAACGCCTTGGTTTTCTTGGCGATATGAGCGGGTCCGCGATCGACGATAAGAAAGATCGCGCGCTTTGCTCCGATGGCCAATCGCTTCAGGAATTCGATGAACACGTCGGCGTCTACGCCGCCTTTCTCGACAAGCATGAACCGCATGTGGCCACGCGAAGTGATCGCCGATATCGCTAGAACTTCTGGGCTTTCACCTTCCCGCACACGCTTGACGACGCGCATCCGAAGCTCTTCGAGAGTCTTGTGATCAAGCTTGCGGGCGTCGTTCCTTCTCATCCAAAAAACGAATCATTTTTGAATCGCCAGCGCAACAAAAATGTCTAGCTACTTACGAACGGATTAATACATGCGGCCAATATCTCGCACGAGCATTGGTCGCTTTCTCTCCGGATTATCTATTGCCGCGGCAAGAACTTTCACATGCACGGGGCCCTGGGGCGCAATCACGCCATGCTCCGCGAGGTGGCCGCGCAACGCGTTGATCAGTTGCGTTCTTCGCCGCACGAGAAAATCGCGCGTTCGGAAGACCATAGCTCTCGCTTGCTGTTCCTGGGTTTTTATCGGCACAAACCGCATTGTCGGTCGCGATGCTGCTTAGGCGATGGCTTCGCCGTCAGCGGCGTCGTTTTTCTGGCGCTTCACGAACGGCCTTACGTAAGCCGGTGGGATCAGTCGGACATCGTGACCGAGCTCGCTGATTTCACGCCCCCATTCGTGGGCGGTTGCGCACGCCTCCATTGCAACCAGGCAGCGCGCGAGCTATGCGGGAATCTGGGTGATGACGGCGTGAGGAAGGCGGCGTAACGGGGTTGGTGTGCAGCCGACCCGAACCTCCCGAAGGAGCGTTACGCCATGTGCGAGGATAAAGTTGTTCCCATCCGC
>JBAWEN010000060.1:0-8714 GCA_049591215.1 Methylocystis sp.
GTCGACATTAGCGGGGATCGCAACCGTCAGGTTTTTCGGGATCGCGTTGATTTCCGCGTGATTCGCCAGTCCGGCGCCGGCGCAGGCGAGCCGATCGCCGACAGCGACCCCACCGACGCGGCGACCAACCTCCAGCACCTCGCCGGCAAGGCTGTAACCGAGCGGGATCGGCGTATCGAGTTTCGCGAACACCTTTTCGATCGTCGGCTGCAAGCCGTCGCGTTGGATGTTACGCACGACGCGACGCACCAAATCGGGACGCGCCATCGCCTTTCCGGCGAGCGAGGCTTTCGCGAGATCGATCAACTGCCGTTCGGTGCCCGAACTGATGAGCGAGATGCGCGTCGCCACGAGCAGACTTCCATCTCCGACCCTTGGAGCCGGGGCTTCCGCGACCTTGAGTTCACCCGTCCGGTAGCTCTGCACGACTTGTTTCATGTGTTCTGACCAAATCCATCGATTGTATGGGACAAGCGTATCGCTGTCGTCACTGTTTCGGCGCCGGGAGGGAATCCAATTCGCAGCCGTTGTGTTTGCCGTTCGACGCCCATGTCTGGCCACCAAACCGCGTCTTCGACGTCGATGGGCCGCGAAGAAGTCAGGATGACGTCGCGTGGACCAAGGCGCAGCCGTGCTTCACGCCCCGAGACTTCCACCGCGACGGCTGGATGAAGCAGGAAGCCGATCGAAGCCGGCCGGTCCGTCGTTCCGTCGATTCGGTCTTCTATTTCGATGCGGTCGGCCGCGACGTCGAAGCGCCTCACGTGGCGGGGCGATCCGGCGAGATTGCGAAAGCCGTCATGGGTCGCCGTGAGCGAGAAGCCATCGTCTCTGACTTGGTAGTGCAGAACCTCGACGTTCGGCCTGCGTCCGCAACGAAAGGAGCCAAAGAAGTCCGCCTGATCGGCGCCATCGAAACAAAGCGTATTGTGGCTCGCGGCCGAACGCGAGCGTTGGCGTCGCTCGCCAGTGAAGTATTCGTAAATGCCTTGATCGACGAAGACGCGCTGTCCCGCGACCGATAATTCGAAGCTCGCCACGTCGCCATGACCATGCGCCGGAAGTTCGTCGGGAGCGATGCGTCCGCAATCGACGACGAGATAAGTCTCGTCGCTCCGCAGCCCGAAATAGCCGGCGTCCTTGAGAGCGAAAGTCCGCCGCGGAGCGGGGCCTTGTCCGTAAAGGCGCGCGTAGGCGTCGAGGCATTCCCCCGGCGAATAGGCCATGGAAAGCCCGGCGTCGTTGAAAAGCGCGACGTGGCCGTCGGGATGGGAGAGGTCGACCGCGGCCCGCGCCATTCTCGCCAGCGCGTCGTCGAGCGCGCCGTCTAACGGATCGTCGCCGAGCGCCTGCCGGCATTCCAGCAGGTCGGCGAAAACCTGGCAATGGTATGATGGCGAACGCTCGTAATGCGTCCCATCCGGCAAGACCTGCCCGGCTAGCTCGTCGGCCAGCAACCGAAGTCCCAGCGCGCGCCAACGATCGGCCTCGGGTCCGGCGAAGAACGCCGAGGCCAGGAGCAGCGCCTTGATGTTCTTGATGAGATGGTTGCCGCCGATGTCGGTCTCGAGATTGGCCTCGAGGAAACGAATCTGTTGCGCCAGCGACGCGACCATCGCTTCGCGCGTGGCGGCGTTTAACCGCGCGCCGCGTAACGCGAGTTGTTGCATCCAAACGACCGTCCGCAACGACACCGTGTAGCTGTTCCAGCTGTCTTTCCAATATCCGCGCGCATAGGGCGGGTTGGCGTCGACCCAGTGGTGAACAAGCTCCGCGAACAGTTTATCGTCGGCCTCCTCGAGATATTCCATGTAGTGAAGGTTCATGCGCCAAAGTTGGTTCGCCGGCCCCTCGCCGCCCGCGCGCCAATCCAGCGGTCCGTCCATCTCGCAAGTGCGGCCGATGAAGGTAAGGCGCGGCCGGCCGTCGCGAAAATCGAGCTTTCCAACTCTTGGCTTGAACAAGGGCGCGGGCGCGCGCGTCGATAGGTTTAGAGCAGCGGCGGGCGCCTGCTTTGCGCCGCGCTGCTTCACGCGTCGTTTCAGGTCGAGCTCGATCCGGCGCGCGATCTTCGACAGCGGCACGTGCCGGCCAAACGCGATGGCTCGCGCGACCTTTTGGAGCGGACCGAAATCCCTCACGGCCATGCGCCCATTTCGGCCCGCGTCGTGTCACGGCCGCTTGGCGCGCCTGCCGTCGCGATTGTTTCCTCGAGCAAGTCGAGATATCGCGTCGCAAGTTTGGATCGATCGTAATTTTCGCGCACGAATGTGGAGCCAGAAGCGCCGAGTCTCGCGCGTAATTCGCGATCGTCGGCGAGTCTCTTCACCGCGGCCGCGAGTTCCTCCGCGCTCTGCGGCGTTATGCCGATCCCGGCGCCGGCCTCGTCGAGCAAGACCCGCGCCTCGCCTTCGACGCCGAGAACTATCGGGCAGCCCATCGCCATCGCCTCGAACATCTTGGACGGAAGGACCGTCTTGAAGAGATCGCCGCGGCGCAGCAAGATCATGCTCACGTCCGTCGCGGCCCAGATGCTTGGCATGGCGTCCTTAGGCTGCTGCCCGAGCATGATCACATTGCCCAGACCCATTTCCCGCTTGCGCTGTTCGAGTCTTTCCCGTTCGGCGCCGTCGCCAACGAGAAGAAAGACAATGCGGGGATCGTCGCTCAGGAGCGTCGCCGCGTCCAGAACCGTGTCGAGACCGTGGGCCATGCCGTGCGTGCCCACATAGGCGGCGACGAAACGTCCGTCGAGACCGTATCGACGCTTGCAATCATCCTCGTCGCCTGCTTGCGTGAACAATTCGAGATTGGCGCCGTTCTTGATAACAGAGATTTTTTCTCTTGTTCCGCCGCGCTCGGCGATGTGAGTCACGAAAGAATCCGTCACGGACACGATCCGATCGGCTCGGCGATAGGCCAGCGCCTCGATGCGTTCGAGCATCCGCACGATCAGGCCTTTGCGCATCGCGCCGACCGTCACGATACTCTCCGGCCACAAGTCGCGAATTTCAAGCACCCACGGCCTTCGCCAAATCGTTTTCGCGACGAGGCCTGTGAGGCCACAAAAGAATTGCGGCGAAGTGGAAACGACAACGTCGGGTCGATCGAGCCCGACCATCCCGAGGGTCGCCGACGCCGCATAGGATATGTAGTTGAGCGTGCGACGCGCGAAGCCCTCGTTGGCCGCGAGATAAGTCCATACGCGCACCACGCGGACGCCGTCGATCGTCTCGGATTGGCGGGGAAGATTCGCATATCCGGGATAGAGCCGTCCGCCCGGGTGATTCGGCGCGCAGGTGACCACGACGACATCGTGGCCGGCGCGCGCCCAAACGCGCGCGTGCTCCGAGGTTCGAGACGCCGGCGCGTTCACCTCGGGTGGGTAATAGTGGGAGAAAAAAACGATCCGCATGCGATTTCGATCTTGTTTCCCGCCACTTAAAGCGCGGCCATCGCAACGTTTCGCGCGAACAGCGTTTCGATCACGTCGACGATCCGCGGCGCCGCCTTGCCGTCCCAGAGATCCGGTATCCGGCCCCTCTTTCCGCCGTTCGCGAGAACGTCCTCGGCGGCGGCGATGAGCGCCTCTGGAGAAGTTCCGATAAGGGTGTTCGTTCCTTCGTCGATCGTGATCGGCCGTTCGGTGTTTTCCCGCACCGTCAGGCAGGGAACGCCCATCGCCGTGGTTTCCTCCTGCACGCCGCCGCTGTCGCTGATGACCAATTTCGCCGCGCGCATCAGGCCAATCGCTTGCAAATAGCTCACAGGCGGCGCGACGATGATTTTGGAATCATTCAACAGTCGAGCGAGGCCGGCGCTTTCGATCACCGCCCTCGTGCGCGGATGTTGCGGAAAAACCAGCGGGAGGCGCTCCGCGATCATGGCCAGCGCCTTCAGGAGACCACCGAGTTTGACGGGATCATCGACGTTGGAGGGACGATGCAATGTGACGAAGCCGAAACCGGTTGTCAGCGCGTCCGCGACAATATCCGGCGCGGCGCCAATTTCCTCGAGCGTTGTTTTCGCCGGCGCGACTCTTTCGAGACAGGCATGCAACGTGTCGATCATGACGTTGCCGACGAAGGTGACGCTTTCTGGCGAAACGCCTTCCTTCAAGAGATTGTCGATCGCCGCGCGTTCGGTGGTGAAGAGGAGATCGGAAAGACGGTCCGTGACGAGGCGGTTGATCTCCTCGGGCATGGTTCTGTCGTTGCTGCGCAGGCCCGCCTCGACATGCGCGAGCGAAATGCCAAGCTTCGCTGCGACGAGCGCGGAGGCGACGGTTGAATTCACGTCGCCGACGACAAGCAGAAGATCGGGCCGTTGCGCCATGAGGACGGGCTCGAGCTTCAACATCACTTGCGCCGTCTGCTCCGTGCCGCTTCCCGAACCGACCTCCAGATTGATGTCGGGATTGGGGATGCCCAGCTCCTCGAAGAAGACCGCGTTCATCGCTACGTCGTAATGCTGGCCGGTGTGTATCAGCCGCGCCGCGAGGCCCTCGCGGGCGCGAATCGCGCGCATGATCGGCGCGATTTTCACGAAGTTTGGACGCGCGCCTACTATGCAGTCTATCGTCCGTGGTCGCGCCGCCGCCATTGCTCATCCTTCATTTCTATCGTTGCTGTCGTGGCGGCGATTAGGCGCTCGTGGACATCCGCAAGACGCGCCGAGCCCAAGAGCGACTCCAAGCCGTTTTATCTTCCTTGCGGCCGGCGCCCCTGGCCGCTTCGCCGCGCTCGTCGGCTAAAAGCGCCTTTCGCGTCCATG
Source organism: Methylocystis sp. (assembly GCA_049591215.1). GTDB lineage: Bacteria > Pseudomonadota > Alphaproteobacteria > Rhizobiales > Beijerinckiaceae > Methylocystis. The sequence continues at coordinate 4,774 of JBAWEN010000060.1, forward strand.
CCTGCAACGGCATCCCAAATCCCGTCTTTTTCCGGGCCAAAATTTCCGCTGGAAGTGGCCGACTCGGCGCGGCAGCGAGCAGCGTCTTGCCGCTCGGGAGATCGTCGCGGGCCAGGATCGGCGCGGCTTCGCAAAGCAATCGACTATCGATGAAAGGAGTGCGAACCTCCAACGAGTGAGCCATGCCGGCCCAATCCGTATCGCGTAGGAGCTGGTTGCGTAGATAGAAGCATGATTCGAACGCCGCGACCACGCCGAACGGCGCGCTGGGGCCATCCTTTAGCGCGTTGGCGAGGCGCCCGAGCGGGTCCAATCGCGTCAATCCCTGTTGCGTGAAATCCCAGTCGTCGAGAACTTCGCCGAGTTCCGAAGGCAGGAAGAGTCCGCGGAGCAACAGATAGGCGCCGGGCATGTCGCCGCCGTATCTCAAAAGTCCGGCCGCCTTGGGATGCATCCGCACGCCGAGTTTGCGCGCGGCCGAGAAGGCGCGTTCATACGCTTCGCGAACTCCCAACGTTCGCGACGGACGGCCAAGCCATCCGACGAAGCGGGGCAGGCTTTCGAAGGTGGTGTAGCCGCCCAGCAGCTCGTCGCCGCCCACCCCGGAGATGGCGACCTTCAGCCCGATTTCATGCGCCGCCTTGCTCACGAACCAGGTATTGACGCCATCGACGCTAGGTTGATCCATCGCCGCGAAGATTTCCGGCAAATCACGTGCGAATTCAGCCGCGTCGACGCGCCGCGTGGTGTGTTTGGTCCCGTAATATCGGGCTAGGCGTTCGGCCAGGGGCGCCTCGTCCGAACTGGCGCCGCGAAATTCCTCGAACGCGATCGTGATCGTTTCGATCTGGGACTGGCCGGCGTCCCGCATGAGCCCGACTAGGGAACCGGAGTCGACGCCGGCGGAGAGAAAGGCTCCAACCGGCACATCCGCGACGAGATGCCGTCGGACGCTATCCAGCATCGCTTCCCGAAAGGATGTCGCCGGATCGTCCGATTGCTCAAATCGAGCTTTGGCTTCGGCCTCCTTCAGGACGCCTGGAATGGAAAAATAGCTCTTGGGTTCGCCGACCTCCGCGGCGCCGACCGTGATCGTGGCGCCTGCGAAAAGCGAGCGTATCGAACGATACGTCGTGAATGGCTCAGGCACGCTTCCGAACAAATAAAATCCGACGACGCCGGCTGGGTCGGCCTCCCGCGAGATCCGGCCTCCGGCCAGAAGCGCCTTGACCGTGGACGCGAAACGAAACGCGCCGTCCTCATCGGCGTAATATAGCGGCTTTATTCCATAGGGGTCTCGAGCCAGGAACAATTCGCGCCGCTCCGCGTCCCAAACGGCGAAGGCGAACATGCCGCGCAAATCGCCGACCATCGCGGCGCCCTTGAGCGCGTAAAGGTGCAGCAGAACTTCCGTGTCGGAATGGCTCTTGAACACAAAGCCGCGCGTCTCGAGATCGCGCCGCAACGCCTGATAATTGTATATCTCGCCGTTGAAGGTGACCGTAAACTTGCCGTCGGCGCTCGTCATGGGCTGAGCTCCGGCCGGCGAAAGGTCGATGATCGACAGACGCCGATGGCCAAAGCCTACGCTTCCCTCCGGCGAGACCCATTCGCCAAAGTCGTCGGGACCCCGCTTCGTCATGTGATCGCGCGTGCGCGCGAGCTCGCCGCGATCAATCGGATCGGCGCCAGGACGATAGGCAAAGATTCCGTTGATGCCGCACATGCTTTAGGATGAAACCCAGGTCCGCGCCGCGGGGAACGACTCCTGACGGCCCGCGGTCGCTTGTCGCGGCTTCGTCGCCGCGGCGGCTGATCCGCGCCGCGTCTTCATGCGGGAACGACGTTGACGCTCGTCACGCCCGCGCGGCGGCAGGCGTTGCGCGTGTCGACGACGAGTTTCGCGTGCTTGGCGAGCGCGGCGTAGTCCACTTCGTCGTGATCCGTCACGACCAGAACCGCGTCGTAGGATTCGATCCCCTCTATATCCCAGGCTTCCGATCGGCGGCCCGAAAGCGACTTGTGTTCGCGCGTCTCGGGGATCACGCTGACAAACGGATCGTAAAACCGCACTTCCGCCCCTCGCGCTTCGATCATTTCCATTAGCCGTAGCGCCGGGCTCTCGCGCGTGTCATCCACGTTCTTTTTGTAAGCTACGCCGAGTACGAGAATGCGAGCGCCATTCAGGCCTCTTCCGACCGTGGCGTCCAGCGCGCGCGCGAGCTCGGTCACCACATGCAAAGGCATGCCCGAGTTGATCTGGCCGGCGAGCTCGATGAAGCGCGTGGTGACCCCAAACTCTCGCGCCTTCCAGGTCAGATAAAACGGGTCGATCGGTATGCAGTGACCGCCGAGCCCTGGCCCAGGATAAAACGGCATGAAGCCGAAAGGCTTCGATTTGGCCGCTTCGATCACCTCCCAAACATCAATGCCCATGGCTCCGTAAACGAGCTTCAATTCGTTGACGAGAGCGATGTTGACCGCGCGGAAAATGTTTTCCGTCAACTTGGACGCCTCCGCCGCCGCGCTCGACGAGACTTTCACCGTCGAGGGAACGAAATGGTCATATAGGGACGCCGCGAGATCCCGCGCCTCCGGGCTGTCGGCGCCGACGACCTTGGGTATCCGGGAGGTGGAGAATTCCAGATTGCCGGGATCCTCTCTTTCCGGTGAAAACGCGAGGAAGAAGTCCCGGTCGCAGACGAGGCCGCCCGCTTCCAGAATGGGACGCAGAACCTCCTTGGTCGTGCCCGGATAGGTGGTCGATTCCAAAACGACGAGTTGGCCGCGCCGCAGATGCGGGACGATCGCATTGCCGGTCGAGATGATGAAGGATAAATCGGGATCGAGGTGAGCGGTGAGCGGCGTGGGCACGCAAATCAAAAGAGCGTCCGGCTCGGATAATCGATTGAAATCCGTCGTCGCGGTCAAGTGGCCCGAAGCGATCAGGGGCGCGATGCGCTCGTCGGGAATGTGCTTGAGGTAGCTTTTGCCTTGGGCCAGCGCCTCGGGCTTGGCGGGATCAACGTCAAAACCCAGCACCTTCGAGCCCGACTCGCCCGCCGCGATGCAAATCGGCAATCCGACATAGCCAAGCCCGATCACGCCGATCAGAGCCGTCTTTTGCCGAAACCGCTCGCCAAGAACTTGAGCGCATCCTTCGTCTTTTGCCGTATTGCTTTGCATTCCGTGCATTTTGTTGTCCGTCGTGGCAAGAGGGGCGCGGCTCCGAGCGTCAGTTCGGTTTATCTTGTCGCGGCCAAGCCGCCAAGCGAGTCGCCGCGTCGGCCGGCTCGGGAGAATTGTTCATGCCTCGCGCCGCGGGCGCCCAAATTTCCACGCTACCGCACATCGGGTGAAGCGGTTCACCCGTCGTTTTACGCGCCGCTTCAAAGTTTCGCACGCCGACATTTCATGGGTCCGGCGATATGCGAGTACGTACGCAAATACCCTCAAGCACAGGCTGGTCTTATCATGCCGCAAAGTCGCTGTAACCTCCCCCCGAGACCCGTTAGCCCTTAATTTATGACAGTTATTGCGTGTCGGCCCGTCCAGGCATTTGGAGACGCCGGAACCGGCGCCTTGAAGCTGACGGCTGGCCGCCGTGAAACGCCCGTCGGACCAGTTTGGGAAGAGTCGCGCGCCGCGCTTCGTGATGCTCGTCAATGAATCGGCGCGAGCCGGATTCCATATTTCGAGGATGATACGAATTCCGCCCGATCGCTTCGCGGCGCGAAATGCCCCAGGCCCCTCACCGTACCTCTCCCCGCAAGCGGGGAGAGGAGGCGGCTGGCAATCCGCCTCTACTTATATTGTGTTGTTATCTCAATAATTTATGGCGAAGGGAGCCGCGTTGACGCCCCCTCTCCCCGCTTGCGGGGAGAGGTGAGGTGAGGGGCTCGGGGCATTGGATCTTAACGAGCCGATCAAGCGCAAACCGT
>JBAWEN010000061.1:0-3074 GCA_049591215.1 Methylocystis sp.
TTTCGGCTCCTTTCCGGCGTTGCGCGACGTTTCGCTCGACATAGCTCCTGGCGAACTTGTCGCGCTGCTCGGCCCTTCGGGCTCGGGCAAGACGACGCTGTTGCGCGTCATCGCCGGACTCAACACGCCCGACCGCGGCGCGGTGTATTTTGGCGACGACAACGCGACCAATCTCTCGGTGCAGGAGCGGCGCGTCGGCTTCGTTTTCCAGAATTACGCGCTGTTCAAACATATGACCGTCGCCGACAACATCGCCTTCGGCCTCAAGGCGCGCCCGCGCGCCTCGCGGCCGTCGCGCGCCGAGATCTACCAGCGCGTCACCGAACTGCTGGAACTGGTGCAACTCGAGAGGCTTGGCGAGCGCTATCCGGCGCAGCTATCCGGCGGCCAGCGCCAGCGCGTGGCGCTCGCGCGCGCTCTCGCCATCGAGCCGCGCGTGCTGCTGCTCGACGAGCCCTTTGGCGCGCTCGACGCCCGCGTTCGCAAGGATCTGCGCCGCTGGCTGCGCGAAATTCACAAGAAAACCGGCCTCACCACGGTCTTCGTCACGCACGACCAGGACGAGGCGATGGAACTCGCCGACCGCGTCGTCGTGCTGAACCAGGGCCGCATCGAACAGGTCGGCGCGCCGGAGGAACTTTACGACCATCCGGCCTCGCCGTTCGTGATTTCCTTTGTCGGCGAAGCCGTGGCGCTGCCGGTGAAGGTGGTCGACGGCCATGTGGAGTTTGGCGGGCGCGAACTGCATGTCGACACCCATGGCCTGCGCGACGGCGCGGCGCGGGTGTTCTTTCGTCCGGCGGACATCGCCATCGGCGGGCAGGGCGTGGGCGACCTCGAAGGGCGGGTCGAGAGCCTGCGCCGCACGGCTGGCGGCGTGCGCGCCACCATCGCCATCGACGGCTACGACCAGACGCTGGAAATCGACTCCGCGCTGTCGAGCGGCGCGAAGCTCGGCGGCAAGATTCCGCTGTCGTTCTCGAACGCGCGGATTTTCCCGTCCGACCCGATCAGCGACAGCGATTTCAAGGAGGCTGGCGACGGCATTTGAAGCGGACCGCGAAAAGAAAACGCCGGGCGTACATCCGGCCCGGCGTTTCGCGTCCCCCGTCGCGATTCGGCTCGCTTCGGGGATGCGATTGTTCAGATAGTGTTAAAATATGACTATGAAATGACTTTTTTCGCGGCTCAGCCAAAATTCGCGAGGCCGGGGAAAGTCTGCAACAGCCAGAACGACATGCTCTGAACGCCGCCAGTCAGAAAGGCTACTCCGGTCAGCACCAGCAGCGCGCCGACGATTTTTTCGACCTTGGCGAAATGGCGCTTGAAGCGCGAGATAAAGCCCAGGAACGGCTCCATCGCCAGCGCCGCGCCGAGAAACGGCACGCCTAGTCCCAGCGAATAGGCGGTCAGCAGTTGCGCGCCGCGCCAGACCGTCTCTTCCGTGCTGGCGATGGCGAGGATCGCGGCGAGGATCGGACCGATGCAAGGCGTCCAGCCGAAGGCGAAGGCGAGGCCCATCACATAGGCGCCGAGCAGCCCCATCGGCTTTTCGACCGTGGCGCGCTTCTCGCGATAAAGCAGCGGTATCTTGAGGAAACCGAGGAAGTGGACGCCCATCGCGATAATGATCGCGCCGGCGGCGTAGGATAGAATCTCCATGTTGGCGCGCAGCGCCTGGCCAAAAAAGCTCGCGGTCGCGCCGAGCGCGGTGAACACCGTGCCGAAGCCGAACACGAAAAAAAGCGAGGCCAGGAATATATCGCGCCGCGCCTTGGATCGGCTCTCGCTGGAGAGGTCTTCGAGCGTGACGCCGGCGATGAAGGTGAGGTACGGGGGCACCAGCGGCAGAACGCAGGGCGAGAGAAACGACAGCAGCCCCGCCGCCGCCGCCGCCGGAAAAGTCACATCCGCCGCCATTCATCGCCCTCGCCATAGTGGTTTCGAAACTTGTGGCACAGCGAGGGCGCGCGGGCAATTGGCGTGTGTCATCTTGAAGGGCGACTGGCTAAACGGCGCGAGCCTTCCCGCTCCGCCGTCTTGCTCGATGCTAGCCTTTTGTTGTCGGAGATAGGCTCAGTAGGGATATCCCCAACCCCAGAAAGGTATTGTCGCCACGGCCGCGGCAGTGCCGACCGCCGCCCCCACGGGATTGTAATAGTAGGGCGCGTATCCGTAATGGCGGCGATAATAGTGTCGATGGGCATAATAGGGATGATGATAATACCCGCGATAATAATGCCGGTAATAGACCTGCGCCACTGGTGACGCGGGGCGGATTGTCGCTTGCTGGCCAAGGCTAACGACGCCGGCGGCGGCCTGGCTCGGCGCGAGCGACGCGGCGACCATCGCGCACATCGCCGTCGTGGCGGCGGAATTAATCAGGTTACGCATGTCTACCTCCTCAAACAGACGAGCGCGCCGCAACCTCCTCATGCATCGCGTGTTCGGCGTTTCGCTCGAACTTGCTCAATCAGCTAGATCGGATCGCCGGCTCATCAAGGGCAGGCAGGGCGGAAACCGGCGAATTACCGAAATGTAATTTCGGAGCGCCGATCGTTTCTCGCGTTGGTTTCGAGACTCGCGGCGCGGCGAAATGGCGGCGCGAACGCAAAGCGCCCGCCTTCATGTTCCGCCGGCTAAAATCGCTCCGCCCGATAAGGCGCCGGGTCAGTGAACGGTGTTTCCCCCGTCATCATCTCCGCCAGCAGCCGCCCGCACACCGGTCCCAGCGTAAATCCATGATGCTGGTGGCCGAAATCGAACCACAGCCGCTCGTGGCGCGGGGCCTTGCCGACAATCGGCAGCATGTCCGGCAGGCAGGGCCGGCAGCCCATCCAGGGCTTTGTGTCGAGCCGTTCTCCAAGCGGAAACAGTTTTCGCGCGATCGGCTCGGTCTGCTCGATTTGCACGGGCGTTGGCGGCGTGTCGCGCCGCGCGAATTCGGCGCCGGTGGTCAGCCTTATGCCGCGCGTCATCGGCGCCAGCACATAGCCGACGTCGGCGTCGAGCACGGGATGGGCGAGAACCGCGCCTTCGCGCGGCGCGTAGTGCATGTGATAGCCGCGCTTGAA
>JBAWEN010000062.1:0-2683 GCA_049591215.1 Methylocystis sp.
AAGGACAAGCTCAACGCCAGCGGCCTCAGCCTGTCCGGCGGCCAGCAGCAGCGCCTGTGCATCGCCCGCACCGTGGCGATCCAGCCGGAAGTGATCCTGTTCGACGAGCCTTGTTCGGCGCTCGATCCGATTTCAACCGCCAAGGTCGAGGAACTGATCGACGAGCTTTCCCAGCGCTACACCATCGCCATCGTCACTCACAACATGCAGCAGGCGGTGCGCGTCTCCGACTTCACCGCCTTTATGTATCTCGGCGAAATCATCGAGTTTGGCGAGACCGACACGGTGTTCACGGCGCCAAGGGAGAAGAGGACGCAAGACTATATCACTGGCCGCTTCGGGTGAAATTTCAGGCTATCATATGCGCGTTGCGAAAATTACGGTCGAGGAGAAAATCTAATGAGCGACCATACCGTCAAGGCCTATGACCGCGATCTCGAGACGCTCGGACGCAGAATCGCGGAAATGGGTGGAATCGCCGAGAAAATGCTGGCCGAGGCGATGGACGCGCTCGCCGGCTTCGACGTGGCTCTCGCCCAGCGTGTCGTCCTGACCGATCCTCGGCTCGACGCCTTGCAGCGCGAGATCGAGGAAAGCGCGATCCTCACGATCGCCAAGCGCCAGCCGCTCGCCGTCGATCTGCGCGAGTGCATCGCGGCCATTCGCATTTCCGGCGACCTCGAACGCGTCGGCGACCTCGCCAAGAACATCGCCAAACGCACCGTCAAGATCGTGGGAGAGGCGCGCGTGCCCCGCGCCATCATCGGCCTGAAGTCGATGCACGATGTCGCCGCCCTGCAACTCAAGGACGCGCTCGACGCCTATGCGCAGCGCGACGTGGAGCGCGCCCGCGCGGTCTGGACCAATGACGTCGAGCTCGACGCGCTCGAGGATTCGGTGTTTCGCGACCTCCTGACCTTCATGATGGAAGATCCGCGCAACATCTCTTTCTGCACGCATCTGCTGTTCTGCTCCAAAAATCTGGAGCGGATCGGCGACCACACGACCAATATTTCGGAAACAGTGGTCTATCTCGTGACCGGCGAGTCGATGCCGACCGAGCGTCCGAAGACGCGCGTCCCCGGGCTCGACATGGAGCATCCCGTCGATCCGCCGCATTAGGATGAGAACTCGCGATGAATGATCCGCGCCCCGCCACGATGCGTGATACGATCAACGAGCGCGCCCCGCGCATACTTGTCGTCGAGGACGAGTCTTCGCTCGCGCTGCTGCTGGTCTACAATCTCGAATCGGAAGGTTTCTTCGTCGAGCATGTCGATCGTGGCGACGAAGCCGAGTTGCGGCTCGCGGAGGCGCCGCCCGATCTCGTAATTCTCGACTGGATGTTGCCCGGCGTCTCCGGTCTGGAGATCTGTCGCAGATTGCGCGCGCGCGACGACACGCGCGACATGCCGGTGATCATGCTCACCGCGCGCGGCGAGGAGAGCGAGCGCGTGCGCGGGCTTTCAGTCGGCGCCGACGATTACGTGGTCAAGCCGTTCTCGACGCCCGAACTCATGGCGCGCGTCCATGCGCTGTTGCGGCGCGCCCGGCCGGAGCGCGTGGCCAGCCGGCTGACGGCCGGCGACATCGATCTCGACCGCGAGACCCGCCGCGTGAAAAGGGGCGGGCGGGAAATCCATCTCGGTCCGACCGAGTTTCGGCTGCTTGAATATTTCATGGAAAAGCCGGGCCGCGTCTTCACGCGCGCGCAACTGCTCGACAGCGTGTGGGGAATGTCGGCGGAAATCGACGAGCGAACGGTGGACGTGCATGTCGGGCGCTTGCGCAAAGCGCTCATCCGCAGCCGCGAAAAAGACCCAATCCGCACGGTGCGCGGCGCCGGCTATTCCTTCGACGAAACATTCGGCCGCAACTGATCGGTCGGGGAACGCCGCGCGAGCCGGCGCGACGCGATCAGCGGATCGCGCGCAGTGGTTCGCGGCGGCGCTTGTCCTGCGCGGGCTGGTAGGCGATACGCGAATGCTGGCAGCAATACGGGCCCGAGCCTGCCGGCGATTTGGCTCCGCAGAAGCGGAATTCCGCGGCGGACGGATCGCCAAGCGGCCAGCGGCACATCGACTCGCGCAACTCCATCAACGTGACCCGCGCGGAAATCGGAATCACGTTTTCCTCGATATGCGGCGCGAGCGCGACGACGGCGTTTGGTGAAAGGGCCAGGGCGACGTTGCCCATCACGACGGGCCCTTGAGCGCGAATTTCCACCGTCTGCGTTCTTGGCGTCCGGGGCGCCCGCGGCCTCGGGACGCTCGATGTCTTCGCGCGTTCGGCGAGACCGAGCCGATGGATCTTGCCAATCACCGCGTTGCGCGTGATGCCCGGCCCAAGCTCGGCCGCGACCTGGGCGGCGCTCAAGCCGTCGCCCCAAAGCTTGCGTAAGATTTCGACGCGTTCCTCGGTCCAAGACATCAGGGCCTCCATTCGTAAGCCGGCGCATCGCGCCGGACGCGGCCATTCGGGAATCGATCAGCGTTCGCCGAACCGGCGACGCCGGCGGTGGTGGACACGCATTCCAACTCGCGAGAGAAAAACCGCACGACGGTTGTCCATCGGCGACGACACAAACGTTACTCTCATGAATGAATCACGCGCAAGAGTCGCTGGCAAGCGAAAGCGGCGTTCCCCACAGGCTTCTCATGCGTTTTATGCCCCGGTGTTGCGC
>JBAWEN010000063.1:0-2894 GCA_049591215.1 Methylocystis sp.
GCGGCTCGCAGGAGACCTTGCCGGCGTTCTCTAGGTTGCTCGAAACGGTCGCGGGCCGCGTGCCGCTGGTGGTCGAGCTGAAAAGCCGCTTCGACGGCGATCTGTCGCTGGCGCGCCGCGTCGCCGAGCTTGTCGCGGGCTATGACGGCCCGCTGGCGGTGGAAAGTTTCGATCCCGATCCGATCGCCTTTTTGCGCGCGGAGGGCGCGGCGCTGGGCGTCGGCCATGTTCCCTTGGGGATGGTCGCGCAGGCGCGTTACGACGCCGACGAATGGCCGGACCTTGCCGAACCGCGCCGCGCCGAACTGGAGCATTGGCTGCATTTTTCGCGCACGCGGCCGGATTTCCTGTCCTTCAACGCCCTGGACATGCCGCGCGCCGTCGCCGTGCTGTTTCGCGAGGGGCTGAAACGGCCGGTCACGGTCTGGACCGTGCGCTCCGCCGAGCGGGCCCGAGCCGCCGCGCGATGGGCGGATCAGATTGTTTTCGAGGGCTTCGCGCCTTGACCGCGAGCGCTCGGCAAGTCGTTTTGTCATATTAGCGTCATGAAGCCGTTAATCGCGTCGGATTGTATGCGGGCGATTTAATCAAGGAGCGCCCCATGTCATCCGTCACCTCCGGTTCCGATCTCAGCGTCGGCGCCGGTCCGCAACATTCGAAGCCCACGCTCGATCAGCCGACCACCATCAAAACCGTGCTGACATACCTCGGGGTCATCGCGCTGGGTCTTGGCTTCGTGGCCTGGAGCATCTTCCGCGACATTCAGGAGACCGGCGCGCCGATCGCGACCTATCTGCCGTTCATCCTGCTCGGCCTCGCCCTGCTGATCGCGCTCGGCTTCGAATTCGTGAACGGATTTCACGACACCGCCAACGCGGTCGCGACGGTGATCTACACCCATTCGCTGCCGGCCAATATCGCGGTGGTCTGGTCCGGCATGTTCAACTTCCTCGGCGTGCTGGTTTCCTCCGGCGCCGTGGCCTTCAGCGTCGTCTCGCTGCTGCCGGTCGAACTGATCCTGCAGGTCGGCTCGGGCGCGGGTTTCGCGATGGTGTTCGCCCTGCTATTCGCGGCGATCCTCTGGAACCTCAGCACCTGGTGGCTTGGCTTGCCGGCTTCGAGCTCGCACACGATGATCGGCTCGATCATTGGCGTCGGCATCACAAACGCGCTGATGCACGGCCGCGACGGCACCTCCGGCGTCGACTGGAGCAAGGCCAAGGAAGTCGGCTATTCGCTGTTGCTGTCGCCGCTGGTCGGCTTCGTCTGCGCGGCGCTGCTGCTGTTGCTGATGAAGTTCGTCGTGCGCGCGCCCGAGCTTTACGCCGAGCCGAAGGGCAAGACCCCGCCGCCGTGGTGGGTTCGCGGACTGCTGATCCTGACCTGCACCGGCGTGTCCTTCGCGCATGGCTCGAACGACGGGCAAAAGGGCATGGGCCTCATCATGCTGATCCTGATCGGCACGGTGCCCACCTCCTACGCGCTCAACCGCGCTTTGCCGGCGAGTCATATCGCCGAGTTCACCAAGGCTTCCGCCGCGGCCTCGAAGGTGATCGACGCCAAGGGCGCTGGCTATTCGGTGCTCGGCGATCCGCGTCCGGCGGTCACCGCTTATATTTCGAGGCACGAACTCACCGAGGGAACTTATCCCTCGCTCGCCGTGCTGATCCGCGACATCGCCCACCAGGTCGAAGGTTACGGCTCGATCGCCAAGATCCCGTTCGCGGCCGTGAGCAATACGCGTAACGACATCTATCTCGCCTCGGAGGCGCTGCGCTTCCTCGCCAAGGACGACGCCGCCGAACTCAGCGACCCCGACAAGAAGACGCTCGCCGCGTATAAAACGCAGATCGACGCGGCGACGAAATTCATCCCGATCTGGGTGAAGATCGCGGTCGCGCTGGCGCTTGGCCTTGGCACGATGATCGGCTGGAAGCGCATCGTCGTCACCGTCGGCGAGAAGATCGGCAAGGAGCATCTGACCTATGGCCAGGGCGCCGCGGCGGAACTGGTCGCGATGGTGACCATCGGCGCCGCCGACAGCTACGGCCTGCCGGTGTCGACGACCCATGTGCTTTCATCCGGCGTCGCCGGAACGATGGCCGCTAACGGATCGGGCGTGCAGATGGCGACGATCCGCAACATGCTGATGGCCTGGGTGCTGACGCTCCCCTGCGCCATTCTGATCTCCGGCTCGCTCTACTTCCTGTTCAGCAAGGTGTTGTGAGCGGCGGTCCAAGGTTTTGCTGTGAGAATTTGATGCGGTGGAAGTTCAGACGCGAAGTTGCGTAACGCGAAGCGGCGCCGGACCCTAAGGGGTTCGGCGCTTTTTTCGTGGGTCGCCGCCCTGTGCGGTGGCGGCGGCGGTCTTCTTTCCTCTATCCAAGCCGCGCGCGCGCAATTATACCGGGCGCATCGAAGTTTTCGGCCCGCGCCAAAACGGAAGACACCCGAGCCATGTCCGACCATTCCACGCCCCATTACCATAATCAGCCCGGCGCCAAGCAGGTGCGCGTCGGCGCCAAGAAGTTCATGTGCGTCGGGGCGCTGCCGCCGTTCGATCACCCGCATGTGTTTCTCGACATGGGCGCCGCCAACGAGGCGATCTGCCCCTATTGCTCGACGCTTTACGTCTACGACGCTTCGCTGCATGGCGGGGCCGATCCGGCCGAATGCGTCTATCAGCCGGCGGCCTCCGCTGCCTGAGGTTAGCGGCAAGCCGCAGGTCGTCGTCGCCGGCGCCGGAATTGGCGGGCTGACCGCCGCGCTCAGCCTCGCGCGCGCCGGCCATCGCGTCGCCGTTCTGGAGCGCGCTGGAGTCATCGAGGAGGTCGGCGCCGGGCTGCAAATCGCCCCCAACGCCGGGCGAATCCTGCAGGGACTCGGCCTTGGCG
>JBAWEN010000064.1:0-1943 GCA_049591215.1 Methylocystis sp.
CGAGCGAATTCGCGCGCGAGGCGGCGAAGACGCCGGCTGGGGGCGATCTGAAACCCGCGCTCGCGTCGCTCGCGCGGGTGACGCAAAGCTGCGCCGCTTGTCACGCCGAATATCGCCTGAAATGACGCTTGGCATGTCGATTGCTCATTCACGGATATGACGATGAACGCCGCCCAGTCCACCGAGTCCGTATTCACCAGAATCGGCGGAGCGGCGGCCGTCGACGAGCTCGTCGAGGCGTTCTACGGAAACATGGACGCTTTCGCCGCGGCGAAGGGCATTCGCGCCATGCACGGACCGAACCTTGGTCCGGTGAAGGCGATATTGAAACTCTATCTCGCCGAATGGCTCGGGGGTCCGAAGGATTACTCAGCCCGGCGCGGCCATCCGCGATTGCGGATGCGACACGCCAAATTCCCGATTGGCCCCGCCGAACGCGACGCCTGGATGCTTTGCATGGGCGCCGCGTTGGACGTTGCGATCGCGGATGCGGCCTTGCGCGAGAGCGTGAGACAAGAACTGGCCAAACTGGCCGATTGGGTTCGTAACGATCCGGATAATCAACATGACAAGCATCACTGAGACCGCATTCGCGACATTGGATCAACAAGGGCGCCTGTTCAACGCGGTGCTGAAGGGGCCGACGGAGCGGCCGGGTCGCTTTGGGTTTCGCGGCGAGCTCGCGCTCAAATTCGCGCCGCAATTCGCGGACGAAAAGCGTCCGCCGGAACTGACCACCGACCAGGTGATCGCCGTGGCCAACGCCGGCGAGCCGACGATCGCGTTTTTCGCGTCCTATCTTCTGTCGTTTGAATATCTGAACACGCTGACGGAAGTCTTGAAGGGCCTGCTCAGCCCGTCGGGAAGATACTTCGTGTTCTGCAATAACATCGACCTGTTGAGCAAATATGAGGTCGAGATCGACGGGATCACATTTAATGTGCTGCCGATTGACGAGGCCACGGTCTACAACGAACTGCTGGAACTGCTTTATCTCGACAAGACGTCGTTGAAGAAGGCGACGACGGCGGGCAAGACCGACGCCATCGTCGACGCGGCCCTCAAATTCGACGGCAAATTCGCGCCCATCAGCTTCGCGCAGGGCGTCGAACGCATGGGCCCCGTCCGTGACCGCTACGCGGATCGCCCGGTTTAAGAAGGCCCATGAAGCGAAGGCGGCGCGGTCGAGAACTCATTGTCTCGACCACGCCGGAGTGGCTTGTTACTTCGCGTCGCCGTCCTTCTTTTCAGTGTCGGCGCCTTCGGCTTTCGGCTTGGCCTTTTTGGCCGCGTGTTTCTTGTGCTTCTTATGAGCCGGCTTCGCAGGCTTGGCCGCCGACTGATCCGACTCGGCGGCGGGCGCGTTGGTGTCGGGCGCCTGCGCCAGCGCGGGCGTCAACAATGCGAAGGCGGCCACGATCGATGTGACAATGAGCTTTTTCAGCATAAAGTTTTTTCCTTGTTCGAGAGGGCTCCTCACCAAACGCTGGCTCGGCGGCCCCGCTAGCTTTTGGCTTCCAAAGGCGGCGATTGTTCGACGCCTACCTGCTAAGCAAAGCGCGCTTTAGGCGCTCGCGCAAGTCCGCTTGATCAGCTCGAAACGAGCGCTCTTTAAATCAAGCCCATCGACAAAGAGGTCGATGAAGCGGACGGGATTGAACCCGCAAATACGAGTCATGCCGGATTCTATCCGGACACCAAAGGCGACGGAATCCCATCATCAGACTTTTCACACGGTCCGCCTGATTCATGGACACTGCGTTTTCATGGGGCCCTCCGCCTCACCCCCCAAACAACTTCTCAAAAAAATTCTTCTCCTCGCCCCTCGGCGGCGCTCTTCTTTCCCCGCGTTTCGTTCCGCCCGTCGGAATATCCTCGGGCGGCAACAGCGCCTCCAGTCCGTGCATGGGCCTCTCCGCGCTTTGTTCGCCGGCGCCCTCCCG
>JBAWEN010000065.1:0-4035 GCA_049591215.1 Methylocystis sp.
TCGAACATCCGCAGCGGATCCTCGGCGTTGAGCTTCGCGCTCGCGTCGGCGGCCGCGTGAACGACATGCGTGAACTCGCCGTCCGGAAAGTCGAAATTCGAGACGTCTCCGGTCAGGAATGTGAAGCCGCGATGCTCGGCGAGGTGGGGAGCTTTCCTCATGAAGGCGTTGACGCTTCGGGTCAGGATCGTCGCTTGCAGCCGCAGCCCGAGAGTTTGCTCGGCATGACGAAGACATTCGAGCAGCCAGCAGCCGATGAAGCCCGTTCCGCCGGTGATGAAAAGGCGTCCGCCGTCGAGGCCAAGAAGATCGTCCCGGGCAAGATCAATGACCGCTTCGAGGTCTCGCGAAATGGCCCAGCCCCGAGTTTCCATCGCCGCTAGGCCGATTTGGTTTGTTCGACCAGGCCGCGATCAAGTCGCGCAAACGCCGGCTTCGCCTTCAATTCCAGGATCGACGCGACTTCGCCAAGCGCATCGAACACGCGATGCGCCTTCGCGCGATCCACGCCATCATCGTAGCCGCCGGTGAAAAAGGCGAAGCGGACGTCCGCCGCGTCAGCGGTTCGTTGATCCACGGCGCTGTCGCCAATCATCAACGCCGTTTCGGGCTCTCCGCCCGATCGAGACAGCGCATATTTTAAGGGCGCCGGATCCGGCTTGCACTTGTCGAGCGTGTCTCCGCCGACGATGGTTCCAAAGAAGCGAATAAGACCGGTCTCGTCCAAGAGCTTGTGACAGAGCCGTTGCGGCTTGTTGCTGCAAATCGCGAGGACGCGGCCCGCGTCGGTCAATTGTTCGAGCAGTTCGCGCGCGCCCGGGAAAACGCTTTCCATGGGCGTCGGAAGCTCATGGTAGCGGCGGCGAAATTCGTCGAGCAACGGGCCGACCGATTCCGGAGCCGCCTCGAGGGCATGGCCGACAAGATAGTTTCCGCCTCTGCTGCTCCAGGCGCGATAGCAGTCGGAACCCAAAGGCGCGAGACCTTTTTCGAGACGCATCGAATTGAGGATCTCGCCCACGAGCGAAGCGCTTTCGATGAGCGTCCCGTCGAGATCGAAGGCGATGGTTTTGACGATCATCGTTTTTAGTCCCGCGAGCGGAATCGGCGCCCTTCACGTTCATGCGGCGCATCGCGAATTTCGCCGCCGCGCCGCGCGCGCCATGGCTAGCGGAGCGGCGTTAACGCGGCGTTAACGACGGTTATAAAACAGCGGCTTGCGTTGATCGTCGCGCCACGATTGAAAAGACATAGCTGTCCTTGCCGGCAGCCGTGATGGGATGCGATTTGCGCTCGACGATGCTTAGTCCAGCGTCCGCGAAGACCGCGTCGAGCGCGGACGGCGTGAAGAAGTTGATATGTTCATGCCAATGGCGTTTACGATTCAGGCGTTGCGCCGGATCGTCGCTTAGGCGCACAACCTCTTCATGCGGAAGTTCGACGTAAAGGACGGTTTCCGGGCGCATCGCGTTCGCGATCTCGCGAAGAGACTCTCGTGGATAAGGAACATGCTCCAGCACCTGGCTGAACACGATAAGGTCGTAAACATTGGTCTTCACGGCATTTAGGTCGATGGCGCGCGCGCCTTCGACCATAGGGCGGTTGGAAATGTCGTAGACATCGTGTTGCTTCGCGCGCGAACGAAAAGGCGTGTTGACGCCCGTGTCGCCGCCCCAGTCCAACACGCGCGGCGTGGCCCCGAGATAGGGCTCCAGAATCGCCTCGATCCGGTCGATGTAGGCGCTTCCCTCGAGCAAGATCTCGTTGCGCGCGGCGTAGCCCGGCTCGAAGCGATCGCGAGCGGTCGTATAGGCCTCCCCGCGGTAATCAGCGTAGAGCGCCGCCATCTCCTCGTCGTCGAAACGCATGTCGAGAAACAGCATGCCGCAGTCCTCGCACATCATTGTTTTGCAGACGCTGGAGGCCATGCCCGCCGGAATGTCCCGCAAGCCCCATTCCGGACTGATCTCCGTCGGCCGCCATCCGAAAATCCTGTCGGCGACGAACGGCATCAGAACCGCCGGCACATGTTCGAGGCGATCGCCATCGCAGGCGACGCAACGCTTCGCGAGTCTCATGTCATATCCCGTTGGAGGGCGCGTAGGCGCGTGGTCGCCAGTCATCATCTCGCGGAAACGTCTGCTCAACCCCGGCCGTCGCAGATTTTTAACGTGACGGCGTTAGTTTTCTATTACGCCTTCTCGCGCCCCGTCGAGTATCGCCTTCATCGGAAATGAAAATGACCGTTCTAAGCATCATTACGCCTTGCTACAATGAAGAAGCCGGCATCGCGCGGTGCAGCGAGGCGGTGCGCGCGGTCA
Source organism: Methylocystis sp. (assembly GCA_049591215.1). Taxonomy (GTDB): domain Bacteria; phylum Pseudomonadota; class Alphaproteobacteria; order Rhizobiales; family Beijerinckiaceae; genus Methylocystis. The sequence continues at coordinate 2,322 of JBAWEN010000065.1, forward strand.
TGGCGGCCGAGTTGCCGCAATATGATTATGAGCATATTTTTATCGACAATTGCTCGCAAGATCGCACGGTGGCGATTCTCCGCGAGATCGCCGCGTCCGACAGCCGTGTTAAAATTATCGTCAATTCACGCAATTTCGGGCCCGCGCGATCGCCGTTCCACGCGATGCTGCAATCGACGGGCGACGCCGCGATTCCGATACTGGCGGATCTTCAGACTCCGCCCGCTCTGATTCCGCAAATGGTCAAGCTTTGGCGGGAAGGCGCCAAGGCCGTCATCGCCGTCAAGCGAAGCAGCGACGATCGCATGCTATGGCGATTCGCGCGCGACGCATATTACAAGGCCATGAAAAAGCTTTCGAAAGTCGAGCAGATCCCGAGTTATATGGGATACGGTCTGTATGACAAATGCGTGGTCGACGCGATGCGTGGGCTTAGGGAACCCGAGCCATATTTTCGCGGGCTTGTCGTGGAGGTCGGATTCGAGCGGGCGGTGGTGGAATATGATCAGCCGCCGCGCTTGTCCGGGCGATCAAGCTATAGTTTATTCTCGCTGGCCGATTATGCGTTGTTGGGGCTGTTCAGTTATTCGCGGGCGCCCTTGCGTCTCATGATTTTCTTGGGTTTTTTCGTCTCGATGCTGAGTTTCGTGGTTGGCCTCGCTTATTTGGCGGCGAAACTCATTTTCTGGTATAGTTTGCCCATCGGGGTGGCTCCCGTGCTGATTTCAATATTCTTTCTGGGCTCTATACAGCTGTTCGCCTTGGGCGTGGTCGGGGAATATATTGGGCTGCTGCTAAATTATTCGAGGCAATTTCCTTTGGTGATAGAGAAGGAGCGAGTAAATTTCGACTAACGCCAGCGTTCGCTGAACGAAACCCGCCCAATGGCGCGGCGCCAAGAAAATCGCGCGCGCTTGTTCCGGGCCTCGCGGCGGCGGCGATCGATAATATCGCCGGTTAGAAAAGCGGCTTTGACGGCGAATTTCGCGCATGGCGGCGCGCCGGTGAGTCGCCCGAACTCCAACAATTCCCCGCGACCCCATTGCGGCGCGCGCCCGCTTTTGCCACGATCACGCGATGACCCAGGGCCCTTATCCAATCGAAATTCTCACCACCAGCCAGATGGCGCGCGCGGACAGCCTCGCCATCGCCGGCGGCGTGCCGGGCATGGCGCTGATGGAGAACGCCGCCGCCGCGATCACGCGCACGACCAATCAAATCTTGCAAAAAAGCAGTGGGCGGCGGGTTTTGGTGCTGTGCGGGCCCGGCAATAACGGCGGCGACGGCTATGTCGCGGCGCGGTTGCTGCGCAACTGGCGGATCAAGGTCAAGGTCGCCGCTCTCACGCCGCGCGAAAGCCTGCGAGGCGACGCGCTGGCCGCGGCCGCGGCCTGGGATGGCGCGGTCGAGCCCGCCGACACTTGCTCTTTCGACGGAACCGATCTGGTGGTCGACGCGCTGTTCGGCGCGGGGCTCGCGCGTGATATCGCGGGGCCGGCGGCGGAACTGATCGCGCGGCTCAACAAATGGCGGCGCGAGAGCGGCCAGCATGTCGTCGCCGTCGACATGCCCTCCGGCATCGACGGCGCCACCGGCGCGGTGCGCGGCGTCGCGGTCGAAGCCGACGCCACGGTGACGTTCTTTCGGCTTAAGAGCGGTCATCTGTTGCTGCCCGGACGCCTGCATTGCGGCACATTGACCTGCGCCCATATCG
>JBAWEN010000066.1:0-4153 GCA_049591215.1 Methylocystis sp.
GAGCAGCCGGAGCCTTCCGGAAGCTTGAACCCTTCCGGCGTGACGCCGCGACTACCTGGACCCTGCGGCGCCAAGGGTTGCGGCGGAGGCGCGCTGTTGCAGCCGGCCACGGCGCTGGCGAAGAACACGACGAAAGAAATGCGAGCGAAACCGAGGCTCATGAGTGCGTCCCGAAATTGCGGAGTCAGGCGAATTGGACGATGCGCGAAATCCTCAACCGATGACTCGCGCCGCGTCGTCGAGCGAGAAGCCGAAATCACAGCGACCGTGAAAACCGCAATGTTCCGCCGCCCTTGAGCGCCTTGAGGATCAGATCGTCTCCCTTGGTGTCCCAGTGGGGGCCGCTTAACAGAATATTCCAATATTCGCGCTCGAACGCCAAGGCGGCCGGATCGCAGGTCTGTTCCGTGAAGGCCGGCATCGCGCGGGGCCCGAGACGATCCGGCCCGATGACGAAAATGCCGGACCAGTTCTTGCAGCCCGAAGAGCCCGTGGCGCGATCCGTCGAGTCGATGCGCAGCCAGATTTCCCTTGGAGGAGCCTTGCCGTTGAGCTCCATGAGGATGAAGTTCTGGCCGTGCGGGAACGGCTGGTAGCGCGGAATGCCGCCGGATTCGGCGTTTTCATCTTGCGGCTTGTCGCTGTCCGCGGGCTTGTCCTTTTTCGCTTGCGCGGGGAAGGCGAGGCCGAGCGCGAGTGCGCAGGCGAGCGTCGCGAGAGCGATCGACGGTCTTTTCATCGTGGCGTCCTTTTGGTCGATCCTTGACGGGCCGCGCGTCCGCTTGGCGGCGATCCCTTAAAGCATGCTTGGCAGCACGCGGTCCGGCGGCCGATGCCCATCCATGAAGGTCTTTATATTGATGATGACCTTCTCGCCCATGTCAATACGGCCCTCGATCGTCGCCGAGCCCATGTGCGGAAGCAGCGTGACCTTGCCGCCCTGCGCGAGCTTCAACAGCTTGGGCGACACCGCCGGCTCGTGCTCGAACACATCGAGCCCGGCTCCGGCCAGTTCGTCCGTCTCCAACATCCGCACCAGCGCGTTCTCGTCGACGATCTCGCCGCGCGCGGTGTTGATCAATATCGCGTGGGACCGCAAATGCTTGAGCCGGCGCGCGGACAAAAGATGGTAGGTCGCCGGCGTGTGCGGACAGTGGATCGACACGATGTCGACGCGCGCCAGCATTTGGTCGAGCGATTCCCAGTAGGTCGCCTCGAGCTGCTCCTCGATCTCGATCGGCGCCCGACGGCGATTGTGATAATGGATCGACAGGCCGAAGGCGTTGGCGCGGCGCGCGAGCGCCTGGCCGATGCGGCCCATGCCGACGATGCCGAGACGCTTTCCGGTGATTCGGCGGCCCAGCATCCAGGTCGGCGCCCAGCCGCTCCACGCGCCCCCGTTGATGACATTGGCGCCCTCGACCACGCGGCGCGCCACCGCGAGAATCAGCGCCATCGTCATGTCGGCGGTGTCCTCGGTCAGCACGCCCGGCGTGTTGGTGACGGTGATCGAGCGCCGCAACGCCGAGGCCACGTCGATATGATCGACGCCGTTGCCGAAATTGGCGATCAGCTTCATCTGCTCGCCGGCCTGGGCGATCAACCCGGCGTCGATGCGGTCGGTGATGGTCGGCACCAGCACATCGGCGGTGCGCATCGCCTCGACGAGTTCCTCGTGGGTCGCGGGTTTGTCGCTCACGTTGAGGCGCGTATCGAACAACTCGCACATGCGGGTTTCGATCACCTCGGGGAGCCGACGTGTCACCACGACGAGCGGCTTCTTTTTCGCCATCTGCGCGTTCGTCTCCCAGAACAGAATCGACACTTTCGTATCAGGAAAACCATGATTCCGATACGCCGATTTTACAGGCGCCGGCGCCCGGCTTTTTCGCGCGCCAGCGTGCCGCCAGCGCGTTTCAACCCGGTGTTAACGACGATTGGCCCAAAGTCACGGGGTCGGCCCCGCTTCGCAGCGCCTTCCTAGCAGATGGCGGGCCAAAGACAAGACGAGCGATCCCTCGTCGCGCTAGAAGGGATAAGACCAGTCGGCCCGCTCCAACCGGACGCCGACGCCAACCGATGGAAAGAGACCCTATGTTCCCGCGCTCATGGATCGCCGCCAAGGTTTCGGCCTCGGCGCTCGCCGTCGCCGTCGCGCTGGTTCTGCCGCCGCTGGCCGTATCGCGAGAGGCGCGCGCGCAGCAGGCGCAGCTCGGGCCGGTAAGCAAACTGCCGCTGCCGCGCTTCGTCAGCCTCAAATCCGACCGCGTGAACTTGCACGAAGGGCCGAGCAAGGAACACCAGACGCTGTGGGTCTATGAGCGGGCGGGCCTGCCGGTCGAGATCACCGCCGAATTCGAAATCTGGCGCAAGATTCGCGACTCCGAGGGCGTCGAGGGTTGGGTGCTGCATTCGCTGCTGTCGGGCCGCCGCACCGCCCTCGTCGCGCCCTGGAAAAAGGAGCCGCTGCTGCTGACCGCCAGCGATCACACATCGCCCGTCGCCAAGCTCGCGCCCGGAGTCGTGGCGGCGCTGCGCCGCTGCGATGGAGAATGGTGCCGCATCGCCGGAACCGGCTTCGACGGCTATATGAAGCAGGAGAACCTTTGGGGCGCCTATCCCGGCGAGAAGGTGGAGTAGCGGCCCCTCCCCGTCCGGCCATCCCCGTCCCCGCCCGAGCCCCGTGGCGACTTCGGCGACAGTGGCGACATCCGCCGAACTGGTTCGCGCCGCTCAAACCGCGAGCTTCCAGAAGCGAGCCTGACAGCTCGCGGTCCGTATGGCGCTTGGACCGCGAGCGTTCAGGCTCGCATCCCGGATTGGTCGACCTCCTAGACGCCGCTCTCGCGCCGCAGACGCACCACCACGTCGATCCTCGCCACCTTGAGCCCCTCGGGAGGCTTCGGCGGATCGAGCCCGGCCATCGTGGACCCCGGGATGTCGCAAAGCTCGCCGTCGTCCTCGATCAGAAAATGATGATGCTCGGACGTGTTGGTGTCGAAATAGACCCGCGCGCCGTCGACCGCGATCTCGCGCAAAATCCCGACGGTGGTGAACTGGTGCAGCGTGTTGTAAACCGTCGCCAGCGAGACGGACAATCGCGCCGCCGTCGCCTCCTCGAACAGCCGCTCCGCCGTCACGTGACGGTCGCCCCCGCCAAACAGCAGCTCTCCCAGCGCCACGCGCTGGCGCGTCGGCCGCAAACCGGCCGCGATCAGCCTGGCCGGAAAGGCGTTGGCGAAAGCCTCCGGCTCGACGACCGTACCGCTGGCGTCGTCGCTGGCTGGGCGGGTGAACAGCTTTCGGTCCATGCGGGACATAGTATGTCCCCCGCCGCGAGCTGACAACTCCCGGCGTGTCATAATTTGATGTTTGTGGACGCCAAGCCGAAGTTTGGTCGCCCAAAGACCGCCCTACTCCACGTCCTCGACGCTCTCTGGCCCGCCGCCATAGACGCGCTGCGCCAGCGAGGCCTGCATGAAGTCGTCGAGTTCGCCGTCGAGCACCTCGGAGGGCGTGCCCGAGGTGTGCCCGGTCCGCAAGTCCTTCACGAGCTGATAGGGTTGCAGCACATAGGAGCGGATTTGATGGCCCCAGCCGATCTCGGTTCGGGAGGCCTGCATGGCGTTGGCCTCGGCCTCGCGCCGCTCCAGCTCCTTTTCATAGAGCCGCGCGCGCAGCATGTTCCACGCCGTGGCGCGGTTCTTATGCTGCGAGCGCTCGGCCTGACAGGCCACGACGATCCCCGAGGGCATGTGGGTGATGCGGATGGCCGAATCGGTCGTGTTGATGTGCTGGCCGCCCGCGCCCTGCGAGCGATAAGTGTCGATCCGGCAGTCGGCCTCGTTGATCTCGATGTTGATGCGGTCGTCCACGACGGGATAAACCCACACCGACGCGAAGCTCGTGTGACGGCGGGCGTTGGAATCGAAGGGCGAGATGCGGACGAGTCGATGCACGCCCGATTCGGTCTTGGCCCAGCCATGCGCGTTATGGCCCTTGATCAGCAGCGTGCCGGATTTGAGCCCCGCCTCTTCGCCGGCCGTCTCCTCGATCACCTCGACCTTGAACTTCTTGCGCTCGGCCCAGCGGGCGTACATGCGGAACAGCATGCGCGTCCAGTCCTGGCTCTCGGTGCCGCCCGCGCCCGAGT
>JBAWEN010000067.1:0-1899 GCA_049591215.1 Methylocystis sp.
ACTTGGTTCACTCTGCGCGCTGGGAGGCTTCGCGCCCTACCCGGTCGAAAGCGCATTGCGTCACTTCCCCGAAGACTTCCACAAGCCGGCCCTTGAAGCCGCCGCCGAGTGAGGTACTGACCATGAGCCTGATCAAGGAAACCGATTACGGAACGCCAGAGTCGAAGTCATCGAAACTCATTACGCTGACGATCGACGGGCAAAGTGTCACCGTGCCCGAGGGCACGTCGATCATGCGCGCGGCGATGGAGATCGGGACGGAAATCCCGAAACTCTGCGCGACCGACAGCATCAAGGCTTTCGGCTCGTGCCGACTTTGCCTGATCGAGATCGAGGGACGCAACGGCACGCCGGCCTCCTGCACGACGCCGGTCATGCCGGGCATTTCCGTGCATACCCAGACCCCGCGCCTCAAGGCGATCCGGCGCGGCGTAATGGAGCTTTACATCTCCGACCATCCGCTGGACTGCCTGACTTGCGCCGCCAATGGCGACTGCGAATTGCAGGACATGGCGGGCGCGGTTGGGCTGCGCGAGGTGCGCTACGGCTACGACGGCGCCAATCATGTCTTCGCGCGCAACAATGGCTCGGCCAATTTCGAATGGATGCCGAAGGACGAGTCGAACCCCTATTTCACCTATGATCCTTCGAAGTGCATCGTTTGCAATCGCTGCGTGCGCGCCTGCGAAGAGGTGCAGGGCACCTTCGCGCTGACCATCAGCGGCCGCGGCTTCGACAGCCGCGTGTCGCCGGGCATGTCGGAAGCCTTTTTCGAATCCGAATGCGTCTCCTGCGGCGCGTGCGTGCAGGCCTGCCCGACCGCGACCCTGACCGAGAAATCGGTGATCGAGGTCGGCCAGCCCGAACACGCCGCCGTGACCACCTGCGCCTATTGCGGCGTCGGCTGCACCTTCAAGGCCGAAATGCGCGGCGAGGAAGTCGTGCGCATGACGCCCTGGAAGGACGGCAAGGCCAATCACGGCCATAGCTGCATCAAGGGCCGCTTCGCCTATGGCTACGCGACCCACCGCGAGCGTCTGCTGGAGCCGATGATCCGCGATTCGATTCATGAGCCCTGGCGCGTCGTGTCCTGGGACGAGGCGATCGGCTTCACCGCCCGCCGCTTCAAGGAAATCCAGGCCAAATACGGCAAGGATTCCGTCGGCGTCATCACCTCCTCGCGCTGCACCAACGAGGAAAGCTATCTGGTGCAGAAACTGGCCCGCGCCGGCTTCGGCAATAACAACACCGACACTTGCGCGCGCGTCTGCCATTCGCCGACCGGCTACGGCCTCAACCAGGCCTTCGGCACTTCGGCCGGAACACAGGATTTCGATTCCGTCGACGAAGCCGATGTGATCGTCGTCATCGGCGCCAACCCGACCGACGCTCACCCGGTTTTCGGCTCGCGCATGAAGGCGCGTCTGCGCGAAGGCGCCAAGCTGATCATCGTCGATCCCCGCCGCATCGACCTCGTGCGCTCGCCGCATATCGAGGCCGATTACTATCTGCCGCTCAAACCCGGCACCAATGTCGCCGTCGTGACGGCGATGGGGCATGTGATCGTCACCGAAGGCCTCGTCAACGAGAAATTCGTGCGCGAACGCTGCGACTGGGACGAGTTCCAGGATTGGGCCGCCTTCGTCGCCGAGGAGCGCAACAGCCCCGAGCAAAGTGAGAAATTCACCGGAGTTCCGGCCGCCGATCTGCGCGCGGCCGCGCGGCTTTACGCCACCGGCGGCAATGCGGCGATTTATTACGGCCTTGGCGTCACGGAGCACAGCCAGGGCTCCACGACCGTCATGGGCATCGCCAATCTCGCCATGGCGACCGGCAATCTCGGCCGTCGCGGCGTCGGCGTGAATCCGCTGCGCGGCCAGAACAATGTGCAGGGCTCCT
>JBAWEN010000068.1:0-8052 GCA_049591215.1 Methylocystis sp.
TTGAAGAGATGCGTCGATACTTCGTGCTCGTGCAGTGGCTCGTCGTGTTCGCGCTCGCGCTCGCTGTCGGCCTGAGCTTCTTCACGGAACAGACGGCGGTCTGGCACATGACCGCGGTGCGCGATTCGGATTTCACACCGAGCAACATCGTCACTTTCTATATGTCTTATCCGCTGTTCGCGATCTTGGGCTTTGGCTCCTATATCTATGCGATGACGCGGCTGCCGCGTTTCTCAAGGGGCGCGTCGCTTCCCTTCGCCATTTTCGTCGTCGGCACTTTCATGGTGATTCCCAATATCGGCTTCAACGAATGGGGTCACACCGGCTTCTGGATGGACGAAGGCTTCGCGAGCCCGCTGCACTGGGGCTTCGCGTTTTTCGGCTGGATGGCGCTGGGCTGCTTCGGCGTGACGCTGCAAATCCTTGGCCGTTTGCGTGAACTTCTGGGTGAGGAAGGCGTGAAGACGCTGGCCCGCAAAAGCTGAATTGAATCACCCTCGCGCCGACCGGACGGCGTGGGGGCCTAACCGACCGCCGAATGCTCGGCGCAACCCACTTCACGCGGCTGGTCTCCCCTCGCGTGGAGTCCCCTAACTTCCCCGCTCGACGCACATCTGTCGGGTGGGGCTTTTTTTCCGAGCTTGCGGAATTTTCTGGCGAGGTCCGATGTCAAGACAGGCTTGGCGCCAGCAACACACCGTCCGCGCTCGTCGCCGCGCCCAAAACCCTGTTGCCCTCGACCCGCACCGCGCCCGAGGCGACGAGCCGCAACGCCAGTGGATAGATCCTGTGCTCTTGCTCCAGGACGCGCGCGCCAAGGCTTTGCGGCGTGTCATCGTCGAGAACCGGAACAGCCGCCTGCGCCACGATGGGGCCTTCGTCCATTTGGGGAACGACGAAATGCACCGTGCAGCCGTGGATTTTCACGCCATCCGCCAGCGCGCGCTCATGCGTGTGAAGGCCGCGGAAAGAGGGAAGCAGGGCAGGGTGGATGTTGAGCATCCTGCCGCTCCAGGCGCCGATGAACCAGGGCGTCAGCAATCGCAAGAAACCGGCGAGGCAAATGAAGTCGATGCGATAGGTGTCGAGCAAAATCTGCATCGAGCGCTCGAACTCCTCGCGCCCGGCGTAAATCTTGTGATCGACCGCCGCTGTCGCCAGCCCCAACCCCTTGGCGCGGGCGAGACCGGGGGCGTCCGGGCGGTTGGAGAGCACGATGGCGATCTCCGCCGGAAAATCGGGAACTCGAGCCGCGTCGATCAGCGCGTCCATGTTCGAGCCGCGACCGGAAATCAGTATGGCCGTGCGCAAGCGCCTCACAGACGCAATGCTCCGCTCATGAGGACGCGTTCCCCTTCCGCCGCCCCGACGATTTCACCAATTTTCACGGGGCTTTCACCCGCGGCGCGCAGCGCGGCCTCGGCTTCGCCGGCGCCCTGTCGCGAGGCGACGACGACCATGCCGATTCCGCAGTTGAAGGTGCGAAGCATTTCCGATTGCGCGAGGCCGCCGGCTTGCGCCAGCCAGCGGAACACGTCGGGGAGCGGAATCGCCGTGAGATCGAGCGTGACGCCAAGGCCCTTGGGCAGGACGCGCGGCAGATTATCGGGAAAGCCGCCGCCGGTGATATGGGCGAGCGCCACGATTTTGTCCGTCTGCTTAAGCGCCGCGAGCAAAGGCTTCACATAAATGCGCGTCGGCTCCAGCAGCGCCTCGGCGAGACCGCGCGCCGGCTCGAACGGCGCGGGCGCGTCCCAAGCGAGGCCAGCGCGCGCCACGATGCGGCGGACCAGCGAAAAGCCGTTGGAATGCACGCCCGACGAAGGCAAGCCGAATACGATGTCGCCCGCCGCGACCTGCCTTGGCAACAGTCCAGAGCGTTCGACCGCGCCGACGGCGAAGCCCGCGAGATCATAGTCGTCCTCGGCGTAAAGCCCGGGCATTTCGGCGGTTTCGCCGCCGAGCAGCGCGCAGCCGGCGATTTCGCAGCCCCGCGCTATGCCCCTGACGACCGAGGCGGCGGCCTCCGGGGCCAATTTGCCGGTCGCGTAATAATCCAGGAAAAACAGGGGCTCGGCGCCTTGCACGATGAGATCGTTGACGCACATCGCGACGAGGTCGACGCCGATCGTATCGTGGCGTCCCGACTCTATCGCGATTTTCACCTTGGTGCCGACGCCGTCATTGGCGGCGACCAGCAGCGGATCGGCAAAGCCCGCCGCCTTGAGATCGAATACGCCGCCAAAGCCGCCGATTTCCCCGTCGGCGCCGGGCCGGCGGGTCGCCCGAACGGCGGGACGGATGAGATCCACGAGTCTATTGCCGGCGTCTATGTCGACTCCGGCCTCGGCATAAGTGAGGCCGTTGGGCTTGTGCTGCATTTTTTGGGATCTTCCCGGCTTACGGAGGGACGAGCGGGCGGCGACCGACTATCCCGGGGTTATCTGGCGAATGCGGCCGCGAGTGTCAAATGTTTCGCCAAGCGGATCGCGGGACGAATCGCGCGCGCGGGCCTGACGGCGGCGTCTCTTGTGCGGCGCCGCACTCTTTGAAATGATGATTTGCGCTTAAATCCAGGGCGACGGTCGGGATTCGACGGGCCTGCCCGCTTCAGCCGCCCTTGGTCAACGACAGCCGCTTTCGAAAAAAGGATCGCCGCATGGCTTCCACCGTTCCCGCTCCCAAGGACCTGCGCGCCGCGCTCGACGCGGGGGTGATCGACGCGCCGACTTATCGGCGACTGGTCGACTTTCTGGCGGCGCCAAAGAACGAGGCGCCCTCGCGTTTCGATTTCGTCAATCTGCTTTGGTATCTCGGGGCGTTGATCGTGCTCGGCGCGATGGGGCTGTTTTCGACCAACGCCTTTGGGCTTTGGGGCGCGAAGGCGCTGCTCGCCACATCCATCGGCTACGCGGTCGTCTTCCTTTTCGCCGGCGCCTATCTGTGGAAATGGCGTGATCTGCGCACGCCGGGGGGACTATTGATCGCCTGCGCGGTGGGCATGACGCCGTTGTTTGTCTATGCGGTTCAGTCGATGACGGGCCACGATCCGATTGACGCGGTTCCCTATCGGGATTTTTACGTCTGGATTAAGTCCAGTTGGCTCCCGATGGAGTCAGGGACCATCATCGCCGCGCTGTTGGCGCTGGCGTTTTTTCCCTTCCCGTTTCTCGTCATGATCATAGCCTTCGCGCTTTGGTTCATGTCGATGGACCTGACGCCCTGGATCGCCGGCGTGGAGAGCTTTACCTGGGATCAGCGCGCGACGGTGAGCATTGCTTTTGGCGCCGTGATGCTGATCGCCGCCTGGGCCGTCGATCTGCGGCGCTGGCGCGGCGGCGATTTCGCCTTCTGGCTGCATCTTTTCGGCCTGATGGCCTTTTGGGGCGGCCTGACGGAGCAGCACAGCGGCGCGGAGTTTGGCAAAGCGATCTATTGCCTCGTCAACGTCGTCCTGATTTTCCTGTCGCTGTTCCTTATGCGCCGGGCCTATGCCGTGTTCGGCGCGATTGGCGTGACCCTATATCTGGGTCATCTCGCCGACGAGGTGTTCCGCAATTCAATTCTCTTCCCCTTCGCGCTTTCGGCGCTCGGCCTCGCGATCATCGGAGCCGGATTGTTTTTCCATCGCTTCGGCGGGCGTATCGCGAGCGCCCTCGCGCGCGTGTTGCCGTCCTTCGCGCGGGAATTGCGTCCCGTCCATGCGCGCGAGGCGGCGTAAGCCAGCCGGCGCCGGTTCGTCTTCATAGCGTAATGACCGCGAACCCGACACATCGACGCCGCCCGCGTCCTGCGCTAGAGCATCGCGGAACGCGATACTAGGCCGATCGCGGTCAAGCGTCTTTCGCGTTCGGCCGAAGGATTTATCCATGCGCCCGCGCCTCCTCGCCGCCTTCCTGGCAATTTTCGCGCTTGCCGCGCCGCCCGCCTTCGCGGCCGATACGCTTCGTCTCGCCTTGCAAGCGACGGGGACCACGGTTTGGGAGATGGCGGTGGTCGCAAGCCTCCATCTTGACCAGGAGGCCGGGCTCGATCTCAAAATCACCGAGCTCGCCTCCACCGAGGCCGGCAAGATCGCGCTTCAGGGCGGCTCCGCCGACATTATCGTCTCGGACTGGCTGTGGGTGGCGCGCGAGCGCGCTGGCGGCTCCAGACTGACATTTTATCCGGCCTCCGCCGGCATCGGCGCGGTTATGAGCAAGGATGCGACGATCAAGAGCGTAAAAGATCTCGCCGGCAAAAAACTCGGCGTCGCGGGCGGGGCGCTGGATAAGAGCTGGCTGCTGCTCAAGGCTTTCGCCTTGAAGCAAGGGGTCGATCTCGAAAAGACGGCGACGATCGTCTATGGCGCGCCGCCGCTGCTTGCCGAAAAGGCCGCGCAGGGTGAAATCGACGCCGTGGTGGAGTTCTGGAATTTCGCGCTCGACCTCGAGGCGCGCGGTTTCCACCGGGCGATTGAAATGACCGAGGTCGAAAAGGCGCTCGGCGCGAAGCGCGATCCAATCGTCACCGGCTATGTATTCGATGAAGGCTTCGCGAATGGGCATAGGGACGCGCTGGAGCGCTTCTTCGCGATGATGAGGAAAGCCAGGGCGCTGATCGCCTCCAGCGACGAGGCCTGGCGCGCGGCCGTTACGCGTATCGGCGCGAAGGACAAAGCGACGCTCGATCTCTACCGCAAGCGCTACATCGAAGGCGGCCCCAAGGGAACGCTCGAAGAGCAAGAAGTGGACGCCTCGAAACTCTTCGCCGTGCTCGCCGAAATCGGCGGCGAAAAGCTGGTGGGGCCCGCGAAAACCCTCAATGCCGGCGTTTTCTTTAAGGCCAGGGAAACCCATTGATTCGGCTGGCGTCCTTCGCGGCGATGATTTTGCTCTGGCAAGCGGCGGCGCTGTTTTCCGACCCGCGCCATCTGCCGGGGCCGGGGCCTGTCGCGCTGATCATGCTGGAGGAGGCGCGTTCGGGCGAACTCTTCTCCAATCTCGCGGCGACCCTGGCGCGCGTCGCCGCGAGTTTCGCGCTGGCCATGAGTCTTGGCTCGGCGACTGGCTATTTGATGGGCCGCAACCGGCTTGCCGACAAAATCCTCGATCCGTGGCTTGTCGTGCTGCTGAATTTGCCTGCGCTGGTGGTGATCGTGCTAGCCTACATCTGGGCTGGGTTGACCGAGGCTGCGGCGATTGGCGCGGTGGCGCTGAACAAATTGCCGGGCGCGGTCGTCGTGGCGCGCGAGGGCGCTCGCTCGCTCGATCCGGCGCTCGACGAGATGGCGACGGTCTTCCGCCTGCCGTTGGCGGCGCGGCTGCGGCATATCGTTCTGCCGCAACTCGCGCCCTATCTCGCGGCGGCGACGCGCTCGGGATTGTCCCTGGTTTGGAAGATCGTGCTGATCGTCGAACTGTTGGGCCGCTCCAATGGCGTCGGCTTCAAAATCAATCTAGCGTTTCAACTGTTCGACGTGCGACTGCTGCTCGCCTACGCCTTGCCCTTCGTCGCGATCATGCTAGGCGTCGAAACCTTTGTCGTGCAGCCGTTCGAACGGCGCGTCTCGCGCTGGCGCTCCGATGCTGCTTGATGTCGCAATCGCGTCCAAGGACTACTTTTCCGCTGACGGGCGGCCGCGGCGCGCGCTGGAAGATTTACGCCTGACGCTCAAGCGTGGCGAGGCCGGCGCGGTGGTCGGCCCGTCCGGCTGCGGCAAAACCACATTGCTGCGCATCGTCGCCGGCCTCGACCGCGACTTCGCGGGGAACGTCGCTCTTCCCGCTCATGGCCGGCTCGGAATGGTGTTTCAGGAGCCGCGGCTGTTGCCCTGGCGGAGCGTCGCCGACAACATCCAAATCGCGGCGCCGCATGCGAGCGGGGCGGAGATCGAGGCGTTGCTGGATACGCTGGGTCTTGCAGGGCATGCCGAACATTTTCCGCGGCAATTGTCGCTTGGCCTCGCCCGTCGCGCGGCGCTTGCCCGCGCGCTGGCGATCGAGCCCGACCTATTGCTGCTCGACGAACCGCTGGTGTCGCTCGACGCCGCGCTCGCGCTCGAATTGCGCGATCTGCTCGCGCGGTTGATCGACGAAACTCATGTGACGACATTGATCGTCACGCACGACCTCGCCGAGGCGATCGCGCTCGCCGACAAAATCTTCATTTTATCGCCGCGCCCGGCGCGGGTCGCCGCCGTGCTCGACATAGCGACGCCGCGCGGGTTGATGACGCCACAGGCGGCCGAGGCGCTGACGCTGAGGGCGAGGACGGCCATCGCCGCGCTACGCGAATAGGCGGCGCTCACCAAGCGACGGTCTCGCCACGATAATCGAGGAAGCTACCAGTGTTTTCGAGCCCAAGCCCGTCGATGGTGGCGATGATTCCAGCGACGCTTTCGGGGGCGGATAGAGGCGCGTTGGGGCCGCCCATATCCGTGCGCACCCAGCCGGGATGCAGCGCGACGACCGTCACGCCCATCGGCTTCAACTCGACGGCGAGGCATTGCGTGAATTTGTCGAGCGCGGCTTTCGTCGCCGAATAGATCGCGGTGGAAGGATCGACGATCGCCATGGAGCCAAGGGCGCTCGACATCAGCGCAACGCGCGGATTTTTGGAGCGGCGCAATAGCGGCAGGAAAGCCAGCGCCAGCCGCGGGGGCCCCAGCGTGTTGATATTGAAGAGATCGAGCGCGGCGGCGAAATCCATGCCTAGCACGGACTGCCGCGACGGCCCGTAGGCGCCGGCGTTCGCGACGAGTACGTCGATTGGAGCGTCGATGGACTTGGCGGCGGCCAGAATGGCGTCATTGTCCCGTGTGTCGAACACCTTCGTTTCTATTTGCGCATGTTGCGGAGCGAGCCGCGCGGCCAGGGCGTCGCGCGTCTCCTCGCTCCGCACCCCGGCGGTCACCCGGTCGCCGCGCGCAACGAGTTGGCGCGTCACCTCCAGACCAATGCCGCGGTTGGCGCCGGAAATAAACCAATGTTCGCTCATGTGACTCTCCGGGCCTCGACGCCGGCCCCCTTGGCGGCGGCTGAGTCCCGCGACACCGCTGCATTTTCTGATTATGTACGGCTATTTGGCGGCTGACGCGGTTTGTTCAAGGGGTTCGAAGATGCCCGCGGGACCGCGAAAACGAGCGCGTGGCGCGTAAAGTCTAGGATCCGGCTAGCTCGCGAGAGCGCGCAAACTGACTTTAAGCAGGGATTTTCGATCGGCGTTGAGACCGACAAAGATATCGAAATCGCCGAGTTCGAGCACGGACTTGAAATTCTCGTCAAGGACACGAAAGCTCTCCGCGGCCAGGGGGAAGGCGACCAGCTTTGTTTGCCCTGGATCCAGCTCGACTTTCGCCCAAGCCTTCAACTCCACCAGTGGTCGCGCCACTGTCGACACAACATCGTGCACGAAGAGAAATATCGTCTCTTCGGTGGCGACGCCCCCTCTGTTGATGACGTCGACCTCCACTTTGATCCAGTCTTGAACATGAAACTCCGTTCGGTTCAGACGCAAATTCGTCAGTTCGACGCGGCTGAAGGAGAGCCCATGTCCGAATGGAAAAAGCGGCTCGACCGAAAGATCGAGATATTTGCTGGTGAATGGATCGGCCGCGTCGGCGGGCCGGCCGGTCGGGCGTGACGAATAGAAGATCGGGATCTGACCGATCTCGCGCGGCCAGCTTATCGGGAGGCGCGCGGTGGGGTTGAAACGCCCGGTAAGAACGTCGGCGATCGCCTGTCCGGCCATATTGCCGAGGAACCAAGCGCAGACAACCGCGCGCGCCCTTTCGACGAGCCAGGTGATCATCAACGGACGGCCGGAGAAGAGAATGACGACAACGGGAACACCGGTCGCCAGAGCTGATTCGGCAAGCTCGCGCTGACGCCCCGGCAGCCCGGGCGTCGCGCGGCACGCCGCTTCGCCGCTCATGTCGGCGCTTTCACCAAGACAGAGCACGATGACTTCAGCGTCGGCGGACAATGCGCATGCCGCCGCGATCCTGCTCCCGTCATCGCTGTCCACGTCCACGCCCGCGGCGAAAACAATCTCGCACTGGGGCAGGGAGGT
>JBAWEN010000069.1:0-2604 GCA_049591215.1 Methylocystis sp.
ATCTTTTGCAATCACGTGCTGACGCCTTCGGCGATCCAGAAAATTTTGGAGGCGAGCGATCCCGACGCCGTGGAAGTCGATGGATTCATCGGACCCGCGCATGTCTCGACCATCATCGGAACGACGCCCTATCGACGCTTCGCGATCGAGTTTCATAAGCCCGTCGTCGTCGCCGGCTTCGAGCCGCTCGATGTCGTGCAGGCGTTTTTGATGCTGGTGCGTCCGGTCAACGAGGGTCGCGCCGCAATCGAGAACCAGTATATTCGCGCGGTGTCGGCGGAGGGCAACCGCAAGGCGCAAGCGGAGATCGCCGACATTTTCGAGTTGCGGGACAGCTTCGAATGGCGCGGCCTTGGAGAAATTCCCGATAGCGCGCTGCGCTTGCGTGAGCCTTATGCGCAATTCGACGCCGAACGGCGCTTTGCGATCGTCACGCGGCCGGCGCGCGACAATCCCGCCTGTGAATGTGGCGCGATCCTGCGCGGCGTGAAGCGCCCACGAGATTGCAAGCTATTTGGCGCGGCTTGCACGCCGGAGACGCCGATGGGCGCCTGCATGGTGTCGTCGGAAGGCTCCTGCGCCGCCTATTGGGCCTACGGCCGATTTCGCGACCGCGAGACAGGCCTTCAGCGGGTAAGCGCGCCATGAACAAATACGAACCGCTCGGCCGCAAGCTCGATCTTCGTTCCGGCCGCGTCGATCTCTCGCATGGCTCGGGTGGGCGCGCGATGGCGCGGCTGATCGCCGATGTTTTTCACAAGGCCTTCGACAACGACTTTTTGCGCGCCGGCAACGATCAATCCGCCTTCGACATCGCCGGCGGTCGCATGGTGATGACCACGGATGGTTATGTGGTGTCGCCTCTGTTCTTTCCAGGCGGCGACATCGGGGATCTGGCAGTCAACGGCACGATCAACGACATCGCCATGGCCGGTGCGAAGCCGCTCTACATGTCCGCGAGCTTTATCATCGAGGAAGGCTTTCCGCTCGCCGATCTCGCGCGCATCGCGCAAACCATGGGCGACGCCTCGCGCGCGGCCAATGTGCCGATCATCACCGGCGACACCAAGGTTGTCGAGCGCGGCAAGGCTGATGGCGTGTTCATCTCCACGGCCTGCGTCGGCGTCGTCCCCGCGGGGCTCTGTCTCTCGGGCGACCGGGCGCGCCCCGGCGACGTCATTTTGCTGTCGGGCTCGATTGGCGATCACGGCGTCGCCGTCATGTCGAAGCGGCAGAATCTTTCGTTTGAAACGCAAGTGCTTTCCGACACCGCGGCGCTGCACGATCTCGCCGCGGCCATGGTCGAGGCGGCCGGCGCGTCGATCCGCCTGATGCGCGATCCCACCCGCGGCGGCTTGGCGGCGACGCTAAATGAAATCGCGCATCAATCCCGGGTCGGCGTTCGCCTCGAGGAGGCGGCTATTCCGGTGCGGCCGCAGGTCGCGGCGGCTTGCGAACTGCTTGGCCTCGATCCACTGTTCGTCGCCAATGAGGGCAAGCTCGTGGCGTTCGTCGCGCCCGAGGCGGCGGACAGAGTCCTGGCCGCGATGCGCGCGCATCCGCTCGGCCAGGACAGCGCGAGGATCGGCGAGGCCGTCGAGGACGATCATTGCTTCGTTCAGATGACGACAGCCTTCGGCGGCGGGCGCATCGTCGACTGGCTTTCCGGCGAGCAATTGCCCCGAATTTGTTGAGTGGACGACGCTGGCACGCGCGGTTTTGACGGAGGCGGCATGAATTTGATGCGCGAGTATCCGCGGGAGGGCGGTCTGGCAACCCGACCGCGATTGTGCTCGTCGTCGATGACGAGAAGCGATCTCTCGAATCCCCGCGGCGCGTCCTGAGCGTCGAATTCGAAGTCATTTGCGCGGCGACGACGGATGAGTCGCGGAGATGGAATGCGCCACGGGGCGGCGCTGCGTCGTCCGGTCGTTTAGCAGCGCGCCTCGCTTTTCGCGCCGAGCGCGCGGATGGCGTGGAGACATCCGAGAGCGTCGGAGTTCAGCGGGTTTCGTCGCCGATAGGTGGCCCGGGCTCGCGAGAAACGTGAATCGGCCCTAGTTGCCTATTGTATCTATCGGAAATATCATGTTACTAAAGCGATGGTGATCAATTGCAAGAAAGGCGTCTTGATGGCCTTCGTCAGTTCCTCCGCGGTGGCGATCGCGAACGTCGATTCCGCCTCGTTAGATGATCGCGCTTCTGGCGCTCAATCGTTGCTGAGCGCCAAGCCGCCCAAGCAGCATTATCCGGCGCAGGGGATCGCGCTGGCGCTTTACGCCTTGCTGATCGGCGCGGCGGTGACGACCGCGTTCAAGCCGGCGCAGGTGGTGACGGAGGAAGAGCAGACCGTCGAACTGGCGCCCATGCCGGTCGCCGAGGAGCCGCCGCCGCCGCCCGACCAGGCGCCGATCGAACAGCCCGAGGTTGACGACACGCCGCCGCCGCCGATGGCGCTGGACCCGATCGCGCCGATCGAGGAAGTGAAGCCCGCGCCAAAGCCGGTCGAGAAGGTGGAGAAAAAAGTCGACAAGCCGGTCGAGCGCAAACAGGCGGCCGCGCCGCGCGCCGCTGTTCCCGCCGCGCGCGCGCCCGCCGCTCCGC
>JBAWEN010000070.1:0-1958 GCA_049591215.1 Methylocystis sp.
GAGCTCGACGCCATATGCGATCACATCGTCAATAACGATATGCCCGAATCGTACTCGACGCTGCTGGCCTTGGCGCGCGCGGCGGGCCTGAAGGAGGCGCCCGGCGGCGTCCTATATGGCGCGCATCGCCTCGCCTGTTTCGCGCGGGGCTGATGGCGCCTGGGCGTGCGCCGCGCCAATAAATTTAGGCCGGCGGAATGAAACATTTAAGTTGTGCGTTCAATTTTTGGGCGCCGGCCGCTTGCCTCGCGGCGCGCTTTGCGTAACATCGTCGCCTCCCGTTTCCCGCGAAGGACGCTTTCATGCCGATTTACGCCTATGCCTGCGCCAATTGCGCGCATGAGTTTGAAACCCTCGTTCGCTCGAACGAATCGCCCGCCTGTCCCAAGTTCGGCAGCGAGCGGCTCGACCGCCAGCTATCGCTGATCGCCAAGCCCGCCGCAGGCGGCCCGAGCTCGGGGCGCGACGCCGCGCCGGCCTGCGCGGCGATGGAGGGCGGCGAGCCTTGCGGCGGTTGTCCGGCGTTCGATGACATGAGCTTTGGCGGAGCAAATTGAGAAGCGTCGAAGAGATTCTCGGCGCGCGGCGCATCGTCGTCGCCGCCAACGGGCTCGATTTCGAGGTGTTCGAGGCCGGCGGAGGCCAGCGCCTCGCGCTGCTGCTGCACGGCTTTCCGCAAAGCGCGCTGGAGTGGCGCGGCCAAATGCGAACGCTGCTCGCCAAGGGCTTTCGCGTCTGGGCCGTCAACCAGCGCGGCTATTGCGGCACGAGCCGGCCGCGCCGCCGCGAGGATTATCGATTGGCCAATCTGCTCGCCGACATCGCCGGGCTGATCGACGCCTCGGGCGCGAGCAGCGTCGTGCTGATCGGCCACGATTGGGGCGGTTTGCTCGCATTCGCCTTCGCCGCGCGCGGCTTGCGCCCGCTGGAGCGGTTGGTCACGCTCAATGGTCCGCATCCCCGCTGTTTCGCGAAAGCGCTCCAGACGCCCGCGCAAAAACGCCGGTCGCGCTACATAAGTCTGTTCCGGACGCCGTTGCTGCCGGACTGGCTGCTGGGCCTGCGCGGCGGCGCGTTGATCGAATGGATGCTTCGCAAGACGGCGCGCCGCGGCGCCTTCGAGGACGAGATCATCGCCATCTACCGCGCCGACGCCTGCCGGCCCGGCGCGCTAACGGCGATGCTCGACTGGTATCGCGTCGCCGCGCCCGAAATCTTCGCCACGGAGGAGCCTGCGGCGCCGATCGAAACGCCGACGCTGATGATCTGGGGCGAGCGGGATGTCGCGCTCGATTTGTGCTGCCTCGAGGGAACCGAGCGTTACGTGAAGAACTTGCGCATCGAGCGCCTGCCGCGCGTCACGCATTGGACCCCGGAGGACGGCGCGCGCGAGGTCAATGCGCTGCTCGAAGAGTGGCTTTAGGCGCTGCTTCCTTCCTTCTCCGGTTTACGGGAGAAGGCGTCACGCGGAGCATGACGGATGAGCATCTGTGTTGGCTGTCAAGGGCGGGCGCGGCTCCAGGGTTGATTTTCGCGCATGAGCGTGTTGGCGAGGACGACGCGTTTTCGCATGATCGCGGTCGGCGCGACTTTTGCCCCCTTGCCGGCCGCGATGAGGCGGTCGTAAAACAGTTTCATCGATCCTCTTCGTTGTCGCTTTCCCGCCGCGCGTTTCCACGCTAGCATCGCGTTTTCACGTGGTTGCGCCAAGGAGCCGTTTCATGCCGACTTTCAAACTGCCTTTGTCCGGCGACGTCGTTCAGTCGATCAACCCGTGGACCTCCTTATTCAGCCCGAGCGGCGGCCAATATGGCCTCGTCAACATCAACCTCGGCCAGTCGAGCGAGCCGAAGGTCGAGGCCGACGTGCTGTCGGATGTCGCGAGTTACGGCAAGCAACTCGGCCAGATCGGCGACGCGCTGATCGTGCTGTTAAAGCATCTGCCGAAAGACGCGACG
>JBAWEN010000071.1:0-9512 GCA_049591215.1 Methylocystis sp.
CGCGGAGAGCGCGGCTATTACGGCGTCCGGCGGCGCCGCGCTTGGCGAGGCCGGCGCGCAGTGCGGGGACTCCAGCGGCGCCGAGGGCGCGGCGCGGCGCATGATCCTCTGCATCGAAGACGACTCCGAATGCGCCGCGCTGATCAAGGAGGAGTTGAAGGAGCGGGGCTTTGACGTCGCCGTGGCCCATAACGGCCGGACGGGACTTTCCATGCTCCAGGAGATGAAAGTCGATCTGGTCCTCGCCGACGTAAACATGCCGGAAATGTCCGGATTCGAGGTGTTGGAACGGCTGAATGAGATTTCGGGGGATTTGGCGAAGGTTCCATTTATCTTCGTGACCGGCCTTAGCGATTATGAAAGCGAAATCGCCGGTCGAACCCTCGGCGCCGACGATTACGTCAAAAAGCCGATCGACTTCGACATTCTGCAAACGATCATCGACGCGCGGCTCGCCGGCGTGGCGCGCCTGCGCCTCGGAAAGCGGATGGGCGTTACGATGAGCGACCGTGAAATCGAAGCCTTGACTTGGGTCGCGCGCGGCAAGACTCGCGACGAGATCGCCGAAATAATGTGCATCGCCAAGAGAACCGTGGAGTTCCATATCGACAACGCTCAATCTAAATTGGGAGTGCAGAGTCGAGTCGAGGCGGCTGTCAAGGCGACGATTTTGGGTCTCATCGACCCCTAGAGCAAGTTCCGCCGACGGCGGACTCCGCGACCGGAACTTGCTCCAGGGTTCTGATTTTGCGCGTTTTCTGATCGCTCGAATGATTCCATCCGAGTGGAAAGCGCGTTGGGCGCATCGACGGGGGGAAGTCGGTTCCCGTCAATAATGACGTTTCGCGCTGATATTAAACAGTAATTCCGTTGCGCGGAGCGCGGGCGTTCTTGCGAAAACGGCGTGTGTGGCGCAATCTGAACATCGAGCACGAAAAGCGAGCGAGCGAGATCCAATGAAACAAATTACCGCGATCATCAAGCCGTTCAGGCTCAACGAGGTGAGGGACGCGCTCAATGCGATCGGCGTTTCCGGCCTCACCGTGACTCAAGTTCAGGGCTATGGACGCCAAAGAGGTCAAGGCGCGGTCTATCGCGGCCCGGAATATGAAGTGAAGTTCATTCCAAAACTCAAGGTCGAGGTGCTTGTCGCCAATGATCACGCCGAGAAAGTATTCGAGACGATTCTGAAGGAAGCCAGGACCGGACAGCTCGGGGACGGCAAGATTTATGTCCAAGACGTTGAGAAAGTGGCCCGGATCCGCACGGGCGAACTCGATGGCGAAGCGGTGTGAAGCCGGCCATGTCCCACGAGCGATCGCGACCTTTGAGCGGTGCGTCGAGACTCGCGCGCCAACCTCGATCGGTTCGGTTGGCGCTCTGGGTTTTTTGGGCGACGCTCCTCGCGCCCAATTCTTAAAGCGCGACGGCTCGCATACAGCCTATGTCGTTCAGGCCGCCTTGTTTTCCGACGTCGGAGCAACGGTCCGCGCCATCCCGACGATAGCGGTGAGTTCCTTGGTTGAGATGTCTGGAAGGCTAAACTCCGCCTCGACTTGAGCCTCGCGAAGAAGAATTCGCCGAATCTTCGTATCGTTCCACCGCCAAACGATGAAGCACACGCCGGCGATGGTCGCCAGCGCCGAATAGGGTTCGCTAGGGACAAAAAATGACAGGTCGGGTAGGCATTCCCGCGCGTATGTGCAGGCCTCGCCCCACTCCCGCATCCATTGCCACAGAGGTTCCATCATGAGATCGCCTTCAAGTTGATTCGATTCGGGTGTTGGCGACAGACGATCAGGATCGAGACAGCTCGAAACCCCGGTTTGCACGTCCCGAACGCATATCGCTAAGTCCAACCCGCTCCGGCAAGGAAACTCACTGCCGGCTTGTTAAACGTGAATATATAATATTGCGTCGCACAAACCGGTTCAAGGCGAATTTTTAGGCGTTTTCGCAACTGTAAGTAAATACAACATTTATTGCGCAGTAAACTGTTTTCACGCGTCGCGGATGACGTATTGCGTCGAATGATGAGATGTTTATCGCGGTGCGCCACCCAACATTGTTCGTTACCCGATATTTCGCCTCTTGACGGCCCGTGTCGCCGCCCGCTCGCCAATCACCCCTTTGGCGAAGGGGATCGATGGAATGCTCACATGCCTGGCCTTCGCTGCGCGCGCCAGAGCGCTTTCCGTTCGAACGGAATCGTTCGAACGATAAGAAATCGCTCAAGATCAAGATGTTAGAGCAAGCTCTTATCGAATAAGTCTATCAACTTTTTCGGAGCTTGCTCTAGCGTCGAATTGGGAGATAACGCATCGCGGCCTTTCGCCCGAAAACGCGCGTTCGGACGGCATTATATTTTGTTAATGATCATTTAATTGTCCGGCCAATACTCGCCATGTTAGAAGCGCCTCAACGTGCTCAAGGCGCCGCTTTGAGGTAGCCGCGTCGATGCCAGCGGGGGAGAAGTTCGCTATATGCTCGCGCTGGTTCTGATTGCGCTCAAGCGCCCATATACATTCATGGTGCTTGGCTTGGTGATCCTGATTTTGGGAACCATCGCGGCGCTGAAAACTCCGACCGACATCTTTCCCGCCATCGGCATTCCGGTCGTCAGCGTGATCTGGACTTATATAGGCCTCGCGCCAGACGATATGTCCGGTCGCGTCGTCTATCCCTATGAACTGGCGCTGACCACGCTCGTCAACGATGTCGAACATATTGAGTCGCAGAACTTTTTTAGCTTCGGCGTCACGAAAATTTATTTCCAGCCCAACGTGAAGATCGACCTTGCCGTGGCGCAGGTTTCGGCGGCCTCGCAAACCGTTCTAAAAAACCTGCCGCCCGGCATAAACCCGCCGCAGGTCATGGTCTATAACGCCTCGACCGTCCCGGTGATCCAGCTTGCCCTCTCGAGCAAGACGCGCACCGAGGTCGAACTGAACGACACGGCGCAAAATTTCATCAGGCCGCAGCTCACTACGATTCAAGGCGCGGCGATACCGTATCCCTATGGCGGCAAAATCCGCCAGGTCCGGGTCGACGTCAATCAGGAGAAGTTGCTAGCTCTGGGGCTCCAGCCCCAGGACGTCGTCGACACGATCGCGCGACAAAACCTCATTATCCCGGTCGGCACGCAAAAGATCGGCGAATTCGAATATAATGTCTTGATCAATGACGCGCCGGAGCAGATCAAGACCCTCAACGATCTGCCGATCAAGCGCGCCGATGGAACAATTATCTATCTGCGCGACGTGAGTTTTGTGCATAACGGCAATCCGCCGCAGACCAACATGGTGCGCGTGGATGGCGGGCTGGCGGTGCTGATGCCTGTCCAGACCTCGGGATCGGCCTCCACGCTGGAGGTGATCGCGAGCGTAAAAAAGATGCTGCCCAAGCTTCGCCTGATGCTGCCGGAGGGCATCGAACTGACCGTCGTCGGCGATCAATCGGCCTTCATCTCCGACGCGGTGACGAGCGTCGTTCGTGAAGGGCTCATCGCAGCGACGCTGACTGGCCTGATGATCCTGTTGTTCCTGGGCAGCTGGCGGTCGACCATCATCATCACCATTTCGATTCCGCTGTCGATTCTGGCGGCGCTCGCCGCGCTTTCGGCGATTGGCGAAACTATCAATGTGATGACCTTGGGCGGGCTGTCGCTCGCGGTCGGCATATTGGTCGACGACGCCACCGTGACGATTGAAAACGTCAACCGCCATCTTGAGGCCGGCGAGCAGATCGACGACGCGATTGTGAAGGCGGCCAAGGAAATCATCTCGCCGGCGACAGTGTCGCTGTTCTGCATCATCATCGTGTTCGCGCCGATGCTGTTGCTGGGCGGCGTCGCGGGCTATCTGTTCCGGCCGCTCGCCGAGGCCGTGGTCTTCGCGATGATCGCCTCCTATGTGCTGACCTATACGCTGGTCGAAACCATGGCGCGTTATTTTTTGAGCGCGCAGCAGAGAATTAAGGAGGAGGAAGAGAAGCATGGCCCGCGTCCGCGCGGAAAATTCGTGACGGCGCTGACACGCCTTCAGATCGCCTTCGAACATCGCTTCGAAGCGTTGGTAGGGGCTTATGCGCGGTTGCTGGCGCTGGCGCTCGCCGCGCCGCGTCGCTTCGTCGCGGGTTTCATGGCGGCGGTGGCGCTGTCGCTTTGTTTGACGCCTTTTCTTGGCCGCAACTTCTTTCCCGACGTGGAGAGCAACCAGATAAGAATGCATGTGCGCGCGCCGATGGGCATGCGAATTGAGCAGACCGGCGCGCTGTGCGACCGCATCGAGGCAAAAATCCGCGAGATTTTGCCGAAGGGATCGCTCTCCAGCATTGTCGACAACATTGGATTGCCGGTCAGTGGCACCAATATGAGCTACAACAACTCCGGCACGATCGGCGTGACCGACGCCGACCTGATGATAACCTTCGACCCGGACCGGGTTTCCAACTCCAATCCGATGATGGAGCTGTTGCGCGAAAAGCTGCCGCGCGAATTTCCCGGCGTCACTTTCGCGATGCTGCCCGCCGACATTGTGACGCAAATTCTCAATTTCGGCCTGCCCGCGCCGCTCGACATTCAGGCGACCGGCGTCAAGCGCGCCGAGAACCGCGTATATATCGACAAGATATTCGAGCGGCTGTCGCGAGTGCCTGGGATCGCCGATCCGCGCATCCAACAGGCCGAAAACCTGCCGACGCTTTTTGTCGATGTCGACCGCACGCTGGCGCAAGAGGTCGGGCTTTCCGCGAAGGACGTGACGCTGGCGCTGCAAACCCCGCTGGCCGGCAGTTTTCAGAGCGCTCCGAATTTCTGGCTCGACACAAGGAGCGGCGTCTCCTATCCGCTCGTCGCGATGGTGCCGCAATATTGGCTGACTGATCTTGAAGCGCTGTATAATCTGCCGATCTTCACCGGCAACCCGCCGCAGCTTCTGGGGGGCGTCGCGACGCTGCGGCGTGGCTGGAGCGCCGGCATCGTCACCCGTTATAACGCGCAGCCGTCGTTCGACATTTACGCTGGAGTGAGAGAGAGAGACCTTGGCGCTGTCGCCGACGACGTCCAGGCGATCCTCGAGGAGACGCGCCAAGAAGCGCCGGCGGCCTCGACAATCGTGCTGCGAGGCCAGTATGCGACGATGCACACAGCCTATACTCAACTGTTGCTTGGACTGGCGCTCGCCGTGCTCTTCGTCTATTTGGTGATCGTCGTGAACTTCCAGTCGTGGCTCGACCCCTTCCTGATCATCTGCGCCCTGCCGACGGCTTTCGCCGGCATTGTCTGGATTTTGTTTCTTACCGGCACGACATTGTCCGTGCCGGCGCTAACCGGCGCCATCATGTGCATGGGCGTCGCCACCGCCAACAGCAATCTGATCGTCGCCTTCGCGCGCGAACGGCTCGACGCGGGCGACGAACCCATTCACGCGGCGGCGGCGGCGGGGGCGACCCGTTTTCGCCCGGTTCTGATGACGGCGCTGGCGATGATCATCGGAATGGGGCCCATGGCGCTTTCCGCGGAACAAAACGCCCCGCTGGGACGCGCGGTGATTGGCGGGTTGGCGTTCGCCACCACCGCCACGCTGCTTCTGCTGCCGGTGCTCATCAGCCTGGCGCACGGATATTTGGCGCGGCGCAAGACGCAAGGACAGGCCCATGTCCCATTATGACCCTGCCCATATGCCGTCGCCGGACCCCGAGGCTCAGGCGGCGTTGGCGCGCAGGGCGCGACGATGGCTGATCGGATTGGCGCTGTTCGCGTTGGCGCTGGCGGTCTGGGGCGTTGTTTCGCGCCGCGCGCGCGACGCCGATTTGGCGAAAATTACGCTGGAGGCGGCGACGCCGACCGTTGAATTGGTGACGCCGCAAGTCTCCACCGCCGTACAGGAGTTGATCCTGCCGGCCAATGTCGAGGCGTTCTATGACGCGCCGGTTTTTGCGCGGGTCAACGGCTATTTGAAGAGCTGGGCGCACGATATCGGCGACCGCGTAAAGGCTGGCGATGTTTTGGCGGTGATCGACGCGCCCGATCTCGAACAGCAAGTGCAGCAGGCCAAGGGCGAACTGGACCACAGCCTGGCGCAAGCGGGGCTAGCCCAGATCACGGCCAAACGCTGGACGGCGCTGCGCGATCAGAACGCGGTTTCGCTCCAGAGCACGGACGAGAAGACACACGACTTGACCGCCAAGTCGTCGACCGCGGCGGCGGCCAAGGCCAATCTCGAGCACTTGAACGCGCTCAAAAGCTTCCTGACGCTCGTCGCGCCGTTCGACGGCGTGGTGACGGCGCGCAACACCGACATCGGCGCGCTGATCGACGCTGGCGTCGGCAAGCGCGATTTATTCCGCGTCGCCGACATTCACGCCATGCGCATTTACACCAGCGTGCCACAAGCCTATGCCGCGAAAATGACGTCGGGTCTCTCGGCGCGGCTGCTGCTGCCGCAATATCCCGGGCGCGAATTCGAGGCGAAGGTTGTCGCCAACGCCAACGCGATCACGCTCAACTCGCGCACGCTGCTCGTGCAGTTGCTGGCGCAAAATCGCGACGGCTCGCTGATGCCGGGCGCATTCGGGCAAATCCGGTTCCAGCTGCCGCCCGACGGCGCGCCGCTCTCGATTCCGGCGAGCGCGCTGATTTTTCTCGATGGCAAGCCCGAGCTCGCGACGGTCGACGATCAGAACCGCGTCCGGGTCAAGACAATCACCATCGCGCGCGATCTGGGCACGACGTTGGAGATTTCGACGGGCGTAACGCCGCGGGATCGCGTGATCAAATCGCCGTGGCAGTCGATCCGCGACGGTGAAGTCGTGCGGGTGAAGGAGGAAAAGGACGAGAACGCCGCGCGGGGCGCGGCGAAGTGAGTTCGCTTCAGCCTTGGATGTTGGGGCTTGGACTGTGCTTTGGCCTGGGCGGCTGCAATTTCGCGCCGCAATACGAGCCGCCAGCCGTCGAGACGCCCGTGGCCTTCAAGGAGGCGGCCGGAGCCGGGAGCGAGATCGCCAAGGCGTCCGGCAAGGGGGCGGCGCCCGGCGAGCCGCAATGGTTCTCGTCGGATCCGGCCGATCTGCGGCCGCGCGGGCCATGGTGGAGCGCATTCAAGGACAAGGGTCTTGACGCGCTGGAAGCGCAAGTGCGGCCCGGCAATCAGGACGTCGCGGCGGCGCTGGCGACGATGGATCGCGCGCGCGCTTTCGCCGCGAAGTCGATGGCGGGGCTGTCGCCGACCGTCAACATGGGCGGCCAGATCACCGCGAATAAGGAGTCGACGCATCGACCGATGCGGACCTCCAACACTCTGCCAGCAAACACGGATTACGTCCGTGACGCGCTGTCGCATGGCGTGCCGATAAACACGCCGGAACATTATGGCGACAACCAACTCGGTCTTCAGGCGAGCTACGAGATCGACCTTTGGGGCCGGGTGCGCAATATCGCGGCGGCCGGCGCGACCCAAGCGGAAGCCTCGGAGGCCGACCTCGCGGCGATCGAGCTGAGCATCGAGGCGGAACTGGCGCGCGACTATATCGCGCTGGAAGGTGTCGATGCCGAAATCGCGCTGTTGCGCAATATCGCCGCCTCCTATCGCGGCACGCTGGACCTTACGCGCAAGCGGGTGAACGGCGGCATCGCGTCGCCGGCGGACGAGTCGCGGGCGCAGGCCGAACTCGATTTCGTCGACGCGCAAATCCCCGATCTTCAGGCGCGCCGCGCGCTGCTCGAACATGCGATCGCCACGTTGATCGGCATGCCGGCCTCGGGCTTTTCGTTGCCGGCGAAAGGGCGTCTCGTCGCCTCGCCGCGGATTCCCCTCAGCGCGCCCTCGCAATTGCTGGAGCGCCGACCGGATATCGCGGCCGCCGAGCGGCGGGTGGCGAGCGCGAACCGCACGATCGGCGTGGCGCGGGCGGCTTTCTTCCCTCGCTTCACGTTTAATCTTTCGGGTGGAACGCAGGATACCGGCGTGAGCCTATTCAATTGGCGCAACAGCGTATGGTCGCTGGGACCGTCGATGACGCTGCCGATTTTCGACGGCGGCGCGCACACGGCGGATCTGCATGACGCCGAGGCCGCTTACCTTCAGGCGGTGGCTCAATATCGCGGTCAAGTTCTGAGGGCGATCGAGGAAGTCGAGGACGCCCTGGCGGACATCAATTACCTCGCGCGCGAGGCCAGGGACATAGACGCGGCCGTCGTGGCGACCGGCAAGACGCTCGATATCGCGATAAAACTTTATACCGAGGGCGCCGTGAATTACATCGAGGTCGAGACGGCGCAATCGGATTCGCTTCAGGCGCGGCGTCAGGCCGTGATCCTTAAGACGCGCAGGCTTCAGGCGTCGCTGGCGCTGATCGTGGCGGTGGGCGGCGGTTGGACCTCCCCCGTGTTTACGCCGCCGGAGTCCGAACTACCCTGCGCCATTTGCGAGGTCGCGGCGGCAACGGCGGAGGCGGCGGCGGAAGCGACGGCGGCGACGCAACCATAGGTTCATGGCGGGCGTCCACGGCGCGAGTTTCCGCGCGGCGTCACGAGTTCGCCATCAAACGCGGCTAAGTCCAGCAAGCGCGGTTAACCACAGGTGGCGTCAGTGGAAATTAACTCCGCGCGGTCTGGCGGCCACAATTAGGGCGTTTTGCTGCATTAACGAATTGCAAGGACGAGCGTGATGGAAGCTTCACGGTTTATTACCATTTATGAGCGGTTTTATAGGAATGAAAGCGACGGGATTTTTTGTTCGCGAATGCATAATGCGCGTCCGCCGTCTGCGATAACAAGGTCGATCCGTCCTCGGAGCGTGCGTTAGCGGAGAGTGAGAGCATGGCTAAGCTGTTTGATCAACAACAACTTAGTGCGGGCGTTCAAGAGTTCGAAGAGCATTTGCGCCGGGTTCGCGAAGATGACTGGACTGTCGACTGTCAGTTGGCGAAGCCGCGGAACGATCCGCCTCCGCCGCCTCGTCGCGAGAGGGACCGAAAAGCCATCGCGCGCAAGGCGAAGGGGGCCGCGCCTACCAAAGACGAGGCGCAACCGGGTGAATTATCGATGGAGACACTTCAAGCGCGGCGCTTGATTCTCGCGCTCGCGGCGCTTGTGCTGGCCACATTTGCCGGCGCCATGTCGCTCGCGCTTACGGATGGAGCCGCTTCAACCGCCGGGGATGAAGTCACCGCGATCGAGTCCGATGCTCCTTCCGCCGCCCCGCCGACCAGCCAAGGCGCGCTGTCCAAGACGCCCCCCGCTGTTTCCGCGGCCAGCGAGACGTATGTATCGACGATCCGTCCCGATGGTTCGCTGACCCCGGACACGACGCCGCACGCGACCGTCACGACGTCCCCGGCTGCCGTTCCTTCTCCCGACCCAATCGCCACCGTTATCAAGAGCGGCGAGCAATCGGAGCCGGCGTCTTCCACGCCGGCCGAGGCGAACGCGCCTGGCGAAAATCCCGCGGCCGCGAAAGCAGCGGCGAAGAAACGGGCCGCCGCGCGCGCCGCCAATCTGGGCAGCGTCAATC
>JBAWEN010000072.1:0-2843 GCA_049591215.1 Methylocystis sp.
GTCATCCAGCGCCGCGCCTATGGCCTCCGTGATGAAGAATATCTCAAACTCAAAATCCTGACCTCCAGCTTGCCGGAACTCTGAATTTTAGCAAAAATCCGCAACCAAAATCCCCGATGAGCCTAAAAAAGTTGATAGACTTTTTCGAACAGCTTGCTCCAGCATTTGGATTTTGAGCGATCTCTTATCGTTCGAACGATAAGCGCTCTAGCGCGCCGGATATTTACAAATGCGCGAGACCCGTCCACACGCCGGTGTGCGGGTAAATCACCAGGCCGGCGAGGGCCAATGCGATTCCATAGGGCACGCCGCCGTTCTTCTCCGCGAGTTTGGCGATGAAGCCGACCGAGAGCAGTTTTTCCGGCAGATCATAGTGGCGCAGCGCCAGTACCGCGACGGTCAGCACTCCGCCGATCAGCGACGCGGCCAACCCATATTCGAACAGCGACGGCCATCCCAGCCAAAGCGCGGTCGCCGCGGCGAGCTTGGCGTCGCCGCCGCCGATCCAGCCCATTTGAAACATCGTGAAGGTCAGCGCCAGCATCGCGAGGCCGCAGCTCACATGCAGGCCGACCGTCGCGATCGGCAGCCGCAGATACAGCGCCAGCAGAAGATAGGCCGCGATCAACACCAGCGAAACGCGATTCGGGATCGTCATCGTGAACAGATCGGCCAGCGCCGCGAAAATCATCAGCAGCGGAAACACAAGCAGCGCCAGGGAGTCGAACATTGACGGGTTCCCGTGTATCGAGGAAGGGCGCGAAGCCCATTGGTTCGAGTTACAGAATAAGAGGCAAATATTGATCGCGCGTTAACCACGTCGCGACGCGCCGGAAAAGGCCTAAAAACGGATGCTCGAATGCGTGCGCGGGCGACCGGCGCATCTTAAAAAAATGCCGCGCGCGAACCGGCGACGCTTTCGTTTATGCGCGGCCGGAAACGTCGTATCGGCCCAGGCCATGTTCGATCGCGGTCGCGCCCGATTCGTTCTTCACGAATCTCGAAAGAATAATGGTCATCCCGGAACTTTGAATTCATGCGGCCGCGCGCATAATCTCTTAAACTGAACTTCCTTGCCGCCGCGTTCGAACGCCGCCACGCGATGGGGGCGAACTCGCCCGGCGGGCGGCAAAGCAGCGCCGCTCCCGGCGCCGCTTCCGTCCGATCGGCGGGGATGAACCCGCCGCCGCCGGCAATTAGGTGTTCAGCTGGCCGGCGACGTAGCCGAAGGTCGCGCTCAGCTTGCTGCCGACCGTGGTGAAGGCGGCGATCGCCGCGATCGAAATCAGCGAGGCGATGAGACCGTATTCGATCGCCGTGGCGCCCGACTCGTCCTTCACAAAGCGGGAAAAAATCATGGTCATGTCCGTGCTCCGATTGTTCATGTTCACTCATGTTCCGTGTCGACAAAGCAGCTCCGTCGGGGGAACGGTTTGGACTATCGACCTAGAGTGTTACGAAGGCGTTGCCCGAAGCGGTAAACATCTCCGCGCCTTGCAAAAACAACCCGCCGGTCCCCCGCTTTCCGACCGCGCGCGGCCCCCGGACGCGCGTTCGAGCCGCGCGGCCCGATCGTCGCGCGGGCGCCTAAAGCGCCGCCGCGCCGGTCGTTTCGAGACTTCTCGCCGCGCCCGTCGCGCCGCGGGCGAAATTCGTTAACTTTATCTCGAACGCCATCGCGCCGAACCCGAAGAAATCGCGCCTTTCTCAACGGCGCCCGTCGCGTGGCGGCGGCGGCGCGTTCATTGTTCGAACGCCTTTAGTAAAGATTCACCATTAGCTGCTTTAAGTCATGCTTAGGGTCGCGCAACCGCCCCTGTCGCGCAGCGGGCGTCCTTCCCGGGCGGTCGCGCGCAATCTATCCATGGTGAGCCGGATGAAGTCTTGGTCGTCGCTTTACGTAGCGCTCTCGCGGCTCTTGGGGCTCTCGCGGCTCCCGCGCCTGGGATGCGTCCTAATCATGATGCTGGGCGGAGCCGGGCTCGCCGCGCATGCGAACGAAAAGACGATTCTCGTCGAGCTCGACTATGCGCGCGTCGTGAAGATCCCCCCGGGCGCCCAGACGCTGGTGATCGGCAATCCGCTGATCGCCGACGTGACGATGCTTAGAAACAATCAGCTCATGGTCATAACCGGGAAGAGCTTCGGCACGACCAATCTGATCGTGCTCGACGCCAGTGGCTCGCAGGTCGGAGAATCGATGATCACCGTCGTGCATCCCAACGACAAGCTGGTCGTTTATCGCGGGCCGCATCGCGAGTCCTATGCCTGCAACCCAGACTGCATGGCCACCGTCGATCTTGGCGACGATCACGCCTATATGGGCGAAACGATCGGCCAGATAAAGATGCATGAAAGCACGCTGACGATCGGCAAGCACTGATCCATTTGGCAAGCGCCGATCCATTTTGAAACGACCACGGCTCGGACCGGCACGGCTCGGCCCGAGCCCGGTAACACCTCGGCAAGTATTTCATTGCAATATGTTTTCGATGATCGGCATGGCGCCGCCCGCCATCGCGTGTGATTATTGGACATGCGGCATGAAGCGTGAGCAGGGTGACAGGGGTGCTTTTCGCGCGGGGCCGCGGCGCTGGCCCGGCGGAACGGCTTTTTCGAGGAACCTGGACGGCGCGACCGCCATCGAATTCGCGATGATCGGCATCCCCTTCCTGGGACTGCTCTGCGCTATCTTCCAAACCGCTCTCATTTATTTCGAAGCCGCGCAGTTGCAGGAAGCCACCCAGGTCGGAAGCCGCGCGATCTTGACGCAATCGGCGGCCGCCGGCCTCACCTACGGAACCTTCCTGCAAAACTATGTCTGTCCCCAGATGAGCGGGATG
>JBAWEN010000073.1:0-2754 GCA_049591215.1 Methylocystis sp.
CGATGGGCAATGGCAGGAAGCGACCGTCGTCGCGCGCCAGGCGGGGCCACAACCCCGCGCGGAGGAACGAGGATTTCCCGGCGCCCGAGGCCCCAATTACGACGAAGAGCCGCGGAGCCGGCGCCGTGGCGAGGCCGCGCAGGACATCAAGCGCCTCGATCAACGGCTCTTCGCGGCCAAAGAATATGCCGGCATCCGCGGCCTCGAAGGGCTCAAGTCCGCGATAAGGCGCCCGCTCAGGCTCGCCACGCGGCGGCCAGTCGAAGTAGCGCGGATCGATTTCTAGACGCTGCAGCTTAGCCTTAAGCTGCCCAAGTCCCTCGACCGAAAAGCTCACCCGCCGCTCCTCTTGCCCGCCGACCGGCGCGACGCAAGACGATCGATCGTCCTCGCCCGAGACGAGCGACATGAGGCCGTGGGGTTGCTGAAAGCCAAGCAGTTGAGGGTCGAATGCAAGCTTCTCGATTAGCACGACAAAGACGGCCTTTCCGACTTTGCGCGCGAACTCGTATTCGTCGCGGCGCTCTTGCGAATCGAGCCAATCGCGCGAGACTAAAAAGATCACGGCCTGACAGCGCGCGGCGCTTTCTTGCAATCCGCGCCGCGGGCGATCGCCGGGATGAGCGCCCTGGTCTGGATCGTATTGGACAACGACATCGTCCCAACCGTTTTCGTTCAGCCAATCGCGAAGCGCGACGGCCTCGAAATTGTCCTTGCTCGAATGCGAGAGGAAGATCCGCGACATGAGTAGCCTTGTCCATGAGCGTTTTCGCGCGAAGTCAAACATCCTGCAAGTGAATGGACGGTGAATGGGCATTGACACGTTAACATGCCGCGGTGGTCCTAAACAGCGGCGCCACGCGCGAGAGAGACGTGACCTCGGGTTATGTCGCGGCCGGCGGCATCCATCTTTCAACCGATCGACGCGCTTGCATCCGCGGCTCCGATCGCCGGCCGATCCTGGAGATGGCGATGGTCACTATCGACATTGGCGACGTGAGACTTACTTGGATGGTCGCGAATTACCGCGACCGAGTGCCGCGGTCGCTGATGTGCGCTCTTGCGTTGGCTGACCCGACACACGTTTTCAAAAGTCGCCAACGCTCGCATTTGATAAGGCGAGGCGGAAGATGGCTCATAAAATACTTGTTTTCTATGGTTCCTATCGGTCGGACCGGATGGGCATCCGACTGGCGGACTTCGTTGTCGCACGGCTTCGCGCGCGCGGTGACGCTGCCGAACTTATCGACGCAAAAGACGTCGGCCTTCCGATGCTGGACCGAATGTACAAGGAGTATCCGCCTGGTTCAGCCCCGTGCGCACTGGAAGCTCTGGCGTCGAAAATTCGCGCCGCGGACGCTTTCGTCTTCATCGTGGGCGAATATAACTGGGGGGTGCAGCCGGGCCTGAAAAACCTGACAGATCATTTTCTTGAAGAATGGTTCTGGCGCCCTGCCGCGATCGCCAGCTATTCGGGCGGACGTCTGTCAGGGGCGCGGTCGAGCGTCGCCTGGCACGGCATTCTGTCGGAAATGGGCATGGTGGTGATTTCGAGCGCCTTAGCGGTGGGTCCGATCGCGCAGACCCTGGATTCGGACGGCGCCCCGTCCGGCGCCGCCGGAAACGCTCTGGAACTGGCGTTCCCAAAGTTCGCGGATGACCTTGCCTGGTGGGCCGACGCCGCAAAAGCGCAGCGGGCGCGCCGCTTGCCCCCCTATTGAATTTGAGGTCGGGATCGCCCTGTCGTTCCTGTCGAGCAGTCTCCGGCGATCCTCGGTCCAAAGTGGTTGAGCGGCGCAACGCCGCCCATATCTTGTCCGTGATTTGCTCGCCGGGCTCCCCTGCTCGAACCGGGCCAGCCGGCGGCCAAACAAAGAGACGGGCTTATTTGCAATCAGATGGCAGCGGGTCCGAACCCTGCGACATATGCCCGTAAAAACAGATATCTACAGCGCATTTGCCCGGTGAGGGCGCGCTCAAATTTCATCCTGCGGTTCTCAGGGTGACGATTCGCGCAAGATGGTGGGGCGATGTGAGCGCTTGTTTATGATAAGAAGAAGCAGCAATTGAGGGGATGCAAACGTTGCGCACTTTCGCATTTTGGTTCGACCGTTCACTCCTCCTATCTATTGCCCGTCCGCTTGCCTGGGCATGCGTCGTTGCGATCGCCGTCCTTTCTCTCGTCCCTGGCGACACCCGACCGCACACGGGCTTGCCGGGGCGGGCAGAGCACTTCATTGCCTATGCTGGGACAGCTTTCTTTTTCGCGCTGGGCTACCGCGGATTACACCAACGGATATTGGCATTGATCGGCTTAGCAATCGCCAGCGCGGCATTCGAGGTTTTGCAGAGCTTTGTGCCGGGGCGGTCGGCAAGCTCGCTCGATGCTCTGGCGAGCACGAGTGGCGCTGCGTTCGGACTCCTGCTGGGCGCAATTCTGAGCGCCATCGTTTAGCGGACGAGGCGCGATTCGCCATGAGATCGCCCTTTAGACCAGAGCGTGTCAACGATTTGGAGATTCTCGGTTTTAGAACTATAAAGCGAGCGCCGCTTGGGACGATGAACTAGCCCCCATGGGGTCGCGTGGGTCTGCCGTCGAATCGCCAGACCATTAATTTACGGTTAAGAAGATCTAGTTACAGATAAGTGAACTAACCCGTCTTATTCACCGAGGGCTTGATTTTGGGCTGGCGGATGTAGCGTACGATGTTGATTTTATGTATGGATTAGTTGCTTACACCGATCCTTCACGCC
>JBAWEN010000074.1:0-7515 GCA_049591215.1 Methylocystis sp.
CTTTTTGAAGGAGCACGGGCTCGAAGCCTCGATGCCGACGCTGGATCTGCAAAAATACGTCAACGACTTCATCGGCGAAAACACGGCCAATATCGGCGGGTTCGCGCGGTCGCTGCTGTCTCGCGGCGTCGCCCTGATCAATATCGTCTCGGTGGTCGTGGTGACGCCGGTCGTCGCCTTTTACATGCTGCTCGACTGGGAGGAGATGGTCGCGATTCTCGACGGGCTTTCGCCGCCTCGCTACCGCGAAGAGGTGCGCCAGCTCGCGCATGAAATCGACCAGGCGATGGCCGGCTTCTTGCGCGGGCAGTCGGCGGTCTGCCTGTTCCTTGGATCATGGTATGCGCTGGGTCTTTCGTTCATCGGCCTGAACTTCGGTTTTCTGATCGGCGTGATCGCCGGTTTCCTCAGTCTCATTCCCTTCGTCGGTTCGCTCACCGCCTTCGTGCTGTCGATCAGCGTCGCGCTGGTGCAGGGGTGGCCGGATTGGCGCCTGCCGCTCGAAGCCATCGCGGTGGTCAGCGTCGGGCTGTTTCTCGACGGCAATGTGCTGTCGCCGCGTCTGGTCGGCGCCTCGGTGGGATTGCACCCGGTGTGGCTGATGTTCGCGCTGTTCGCCTTCGGCGCCTTGTTCGGTTTCGTCGGCATGATCGTCGCGGTGCCGGTGGCGGCCGCGATGGGCGTCATGTTGCGCTTTTTGGCGCGGCGCTATCGCGCCAGCGACTATTATCTGCGGCCGGCCGACCCGCCCGTGGAGAGAGGCTGAGCGTTCATGGGCGGCGACGGCGCGGACGACGACCGGCCGGAAAAGCGGGCGCCGGAACAGCTCCCACTGGAGCTGCCGGTCGAGCCAAGCTTCGGGCGCGGCGACTTCCTGCCGGCTCCTTCGAACGAGGCGGCGCTGGCGATGATCGAGCAATGGCCGCATTGGCCCGACCGCGTGTTGTTGCTGCTCGGCCCGCCGGGAAGCGGTAAAAGCCATCTCGCGGCGATCTGGGCGGCCCGGACGCGGGCGACGACGGCGGCGCCGCGCGCGTTGCCCTCGCTGGAACAGCTTTCGATCCAAGCGCCGACGGCGCTGCTGATCGACGGCGTGGACCGCGTGGAGGACGAGACGGCGTTGTTCCATCTGCTGAACTTCGCGCGCGAGAGCGACGCCTCTGTTTTGCTGACCGCGCGCCGGCCGCCGCGCGGCGACACGGTGCGCCTGCCGGATCTGTTGTCACGTTTACGTCGCGCGCCGGTGGTTGAAATCGGTTCGCCGGACGATGGGCTGATGCGCGCCGTGCTCGAAAAGCTGTTTCGCGATCGGCAATTGGCCGTCGAATCGGGCTTGATCGACTATATCGCCCTGCGGCTCGAGCGCTCGCTGGGAGCGGCGCGCGCCTTCGTGCGCGACCTCGACCGCGAAGCGCTGGCGCGCGGGCGGCGGGTCACGCGGGCGCTGGCGGCGGAGTTGTTGGAACGGTCGCGACAAGAGTGAAATATCCGCTGCCTTGGCGGCGCTCCTGTGGCACTATGCGTGAAAATTGGCGGAGAATTCGCGTGACTCGGCAAAAACACAGTCCAGACGAAACGGCCGTCGTGATCGAAGCGCCCGGCGACATCTTGTTGCATCCCGAAGAGCTGATGACCTCGCCCAAGCGCTTCGTGAACCGCGAATTGTCTTGGCTCGAGTTCAATCGGCGCGTGCTCGAGGAGGCCTCGAACCGCAATCACCCGCTGCTGGAGCAACTGCGCTTTCTGTCGATTTCGGCGAATAATCTCGACGAGTTCTTCATGGTGCGCGTCGCCGGTCTGCGCGGGCAGGCGCGTTCGGAGTTCAACACCCTTTCGCAGGACGGGCTCAGCCCGGGGGAGCAACTCGTCCGCGTCAAGGAGCGCGTGATCGAGCTGACCGATCAGCAGATGCGCCGATGGCGCGAGTTGCGGCGGGACATCGAGGAAGTCGGCATCGTCGTCGTCGAGCCCGGCGATCTCTCCAAGGCGGATCGCGAGTGGCTGGAGGATCATTTTCTCACGCGCATCTTTCCGGTGTTGACGCCGCTCGCCGTCGATCCGGCGCATCCCTTTCCGTTCATTCCCAATCTCGGCATCACGCTGGCGCTGGAGCTGATCCACCCCGGCGATCGCAAGATCCTGCAGGCGCTGGTGCGTCTGCCGCAGAAGATCGAACGCTTCGTGCGCCTGCCGGGCGCCGCGGGCGCGGCTCCCGCGGGGCGCGAGCGCTTCATGCGGCTCGAAACGCTGATCGCGCTGCACGCGCAACGATTGTTCCCCGGCTATATTTTGCGCGGGCAGGGCTTGTTCCGGGTCATTCGCGACAGCGACATGGAAGTCGAGGAAGAGGCCGAGGATTTGGTGCGGTTGTTCGAGACGGCGCTGAAGCGGCGCCGGCGCGGCTCGGTGATCCGGCTGGAGGTGGCCGCCGACATGCCGGTGACGCTGCGCGCGCTGGTCGCGGCGGAAACCGACGTCGACGACGAGGAAGTGTTCGAACTCGACGGAATGCTGGCGCTCAACGATCTTTCCGAGATCGTCTCGCTCGATCGACCCGATCTGAAGTTCAAGCCCTATAATCCGCGCTTTCCCGAGCGCGTGCGCGAGAATGGCGGCGATTGCTTCCTCGCCATCAAGCAGAAGGATCTGGTGGTTCATCACCCCTATGAATCCTTCGACGTCGTCGTGCAGTATTTGCAGCAGGCGGCGCGCGACCCCAATGTCGTGGCGATCAAGCAGACGCTCTATCGCACCTCGGCCAACAGCCCCATCGTGCGCGCGCTGGTCGAGGCGGCCGAGGCGGGCAAGTCGGTGACGGCGCTCGTCGAGCTGAAGGCCCGGTTCGACGAGGAAGCCAATATTCGCTGGGCGCGCGATCTCGAACGCGCCGGCGCGCAGGTGGTGTTCGGCTTCCTCGAACTGAAGACGCACGGCAAATTATCAATGGTGGTGCGGCGCGAGGGGACCGGACTCGCCACCTACTGCCATATCGGCACCGGCAATTATCATCCGGTCACGGCCCGCATTTATACCGATATTTCGCTGTTCACGGCGGACGCGGCGATCGGCCGCGACGTGTCGCGCATCTTCAACTACATCACCGGCTACGCCGAGCCGGCGGGCCTCGAACGCATGTCGGTGTCGCCGATCTCGCTCAAGAAGAAGTTGCTCGAACACATCGACCAGGAGATCGCCTTCGCCAAGTCCGGCAAGCCGGCGACGATCTGGGGCAAATGCAACGCGCTGGTCGATCCCGAAATCATCGACGCGCTCTATCTTGCGTCGCAGGCCGGCGTCTCGATCGAACTCGTCGTGCGCGGCATATGCTGCCTGCGGCCCGGCGTTCCCGGCCTTTCCGAAAACATCCGCGTGAAATCCATCGTCGGGCGTTTTCTCGAACATGCGCGCGTCTATGCGTTTGGCGGCGGCTACGCGCTGCCGCATCCGCGCGCGTCGCTGTATATTTCCTCGGCCGATCTGATGCCGCGCAATCTCGATCGGCGCGTCGAGACATTGATGCCGATCACCAATCAGACCGTGCATCAGCAGGTGCTCGATCAGATCATGATGGCCAATCTCATCGACAACGAGCAAAGCTATCGGGTCTTGCCGGACGGTTCGTCCTCGCGCATAACGCCACCGCCGGGCGAGGAGCGATTCAACGCCCACAAATACTTCATGACGAACCCGAGCCTTTCCGGGCGCGGCAAGTCTCTCAAGGAGTGGCGCCCGCGCTCCCTGCTCAAGCGCCGGGAAAATGACTGAGGCCACGCCCATTAGCGATCTGTCCCGCGTAGCGTTCGGCGACCATGGCAAGCCCGTCGCCATCGTCGACATCGGCTCCAATTCAGTGCGCCTCGTCGCCTACCAAGGGTTGTCGCGCGCGCTGACGCCGATCTTCAACGAGAAGGCGATGTGCGCGCTCGGCAAGGGCGTCGTCACCAGCGGTCGACTCGCCGAGGATGGCGTCGACAAGGCGTTGAAAGCTCTGCGCCGCTTTCGCGCGCTGTGCGAGACGATGGAGATCGACGACATCACCGTGATCGCCACCGCCGCCGCGCGCGACGCGGCGAACGGTCCGGCCTTTCTGGGCGCCGCGCGCGCGGCGATCGGCCGCGAAATCGTCTTGCTCTCCGGCCGGCGCGAGGCGGAGCTGTCCGCGCTCGGAGTCATTTCGGCCATTCACGCGCCCGATGGCGTGGTCGGCGATCTCGGCGGCGGCTCGCTCGAACTCATCGACGTCGTCGGCGGCGTTTGCGGCGATGGCGTGACCCTGCCGCTCGGCGGCCTCGCCCTGATGGACGCCTCGAAACGTTCGACGCGGGACGCCAGCCGCATCGCGCGCAAGGCGCTCGCCGAGACGAGGCCGCTCGCCGAATTGCGCGGGCGCGCTTTCTACGCCGTCGGCGGCACCTGGCGCGCGCTCGCCCGGCTGCATATGCGCCAGTGCAACTATCCGCTCGACGTGATGCACAATTACCGCATCCAGACCAGCGAGGCGGCGGCCTTCGCGGAGCTGGCGCTGCGCATCGACAGCGAGGCGATCACTGACATCGCGGCGGTCTCGACGGCGCGGCGTCCGCTGCTCGCCTATGGCGCCATCGTGCTCGACGAGATCATTCGTCGGGCCAAGCCGCGAGAGATCGTGATCTCGGCGGCCGGCGTGCGCGAGGGTTTGCTCTACGAGCGATTGTCGGCCGCCGCGCGCGCCGCCGATCCGCTTCTTTGCGCCGCGCGCGAACAGGGCGCGCTGCTGGCGCGGGCGCCCGCCTACGGCGACGAATTGATCGCCTGGACCGACGCCTTCATGGCGTCCAGCGAGCTTGACGAAACCTTCGAGGAGAAGCGTCTGCGCCACGCGGCCTGTCTGCTGTCCGACGTTTCCTGGCGCGCCCATCCCGATTATCGCGCGCGGCAGGCGACCAATATCGTCACCCATGGGGCCTTTGTCGGCGTCGATCATCCCGGCCGGGCCTTTCTCGCGCTGGCCGTGGTGTTTCGCCACCAGGGCGCCGAAGGCGAACATGATTTCGCGGCGCTGCGCGGCTTGTTGACGACGCGGCTGCTGATCCGCGCGCGGGTGCTCGGCTCGGCGATGCGCGTCGCCTATCTGCTGTCGGCCTCCATGCCCGGCGTGCTGCCGCAGACGCCGCTGCGCGCGCGTCACGGGCGTCTGACGCTAACCCTGCGGGCGGCGCGGGCCGATCTCGTCAGCGATCGCCTGCTGAACCGCGTCAAGGCCCTGGCGCGGCTGCTTGGGCTTGAGGCGGCGGTCGAGACGGTCGCGTAACCAAGCGCGCCGCGCGCCTTGACAGCGCCCTGGCGCTTCGGCGAAGACTGGCGCGCCGCGATTGGCGCTCACCGGAACTTCGTGGGACAAATGCGCATTTTTGTGACGGGGACGGCCGGTTTCATCGGCTTTCACTTGGCGAGGCGTTTGCTCGAAGCTGGCCATCAAGTCGATGGCTACGACGGCATGACCACTTATTCCGGCCTGGAGCTGAAACAGGCGCGTCTCGCGATCCTGAAGGGCATGAGCGGCTTTCGCCAGCATATCGCCATGCTCGAGGACATGGAGGCGCTCGAGGGCGCCGTCGAGGCCGCGGCTCCCGACGTGATCGTGCACCTCGCGGCCCAGGCCGGCGTGCGCTACAGCCTCGAGAATCCGCGCGCCTATGTCGACAGCAATCTGGTCGGCGGGTTCAACGTGCTGGAATGCGCGCGCAAGCATCCGGTGCGTCATTTGCTGATGGCCTCCACGAGTTCGGTCTATGGCGCCAATGAGCGCACGCCGTTCCGCGAGGAGGACAAGGCCGACCGGCCGCTCACGCTTTACGCCGCGACCAAGAAGGCCAATGAGGCGATGGCGCATTCCTATGCGCATCTGTGGGCGATTCCGACCACGATGTTTCGCTTCTTCACGGTCTATGGGCCGTGGGGCCGGCCCGACATGGCGCCGCTCAAATTCGTCGAGGCGATCGAAAACGGCCGGACCATCGACATTTACAACCACGGCAAAATGGA
The DNA here is from genome assembly GCA_049591215.1 of Methylocystis sp. GTDB lineage: Bacteria > Pseudomonadota > Alphaproteobacteria > Rhizobiales > Beijerinckiaceae > Methylocystis. The sequence continues at coordinate 6,025 of JBAWEN010000074.1, forward strand.
GCGCGACTTCACCTATATCGACGATCTCGTCGAGGCGATCCGGCGGCTGATCGACGTTCCGCCCGCGCTGGGGTCGGGCGATCCCGCGACATCGCCGGTGGCGCCATACCGCATCGTCAATATCGGGCGCGGCGAACCCGTGAATCTGCTCGACTTCATCGAGACCGTCGAACAAAAACTCGGCAAGAAGGCGGTCCGCAACTATGTCGACATGCAAAAGGGCGACGCGCCCCGGACCTTGGCCGATAGCGACCTGCTGATGCGGCTGACCGGCTATCGTCCGTCGACGAGCGTGGCCGACGGGGTGTCGGCGCTCGTCGACTGGTATCGCGACTATCACGCCAAGCGCTGACGCGGAAACGCGAGCCCAAGGGCACGCGGTTCCGTATGCCCGTTAGAGCGGAATATTGTCGTGTTTCTTCCAGGGATTTTCCAGCTTCTTGTGGCGAAGCAGCGCCAGCGCGCGGGCGATGCGCTTGCGCGTCGCGTGCGGCGTGATCACCTCGTCGATATAGCCGCGCTCTGCGGCCACGAAGGGCGACAGGAAGCGGTTTTCATATTCCTTGGTGCGCTGCGCGATCTTTTCGGGATCGCCGATGTCGGAGCGGAAGATGATCTCCACCGCGCCCTTGGCGCCCATGACGGCGATTTGCGCCGAGGGCCAGGCGTAGTTCACGTCGCCGCGCAGATGCTTCGACGCCATGACGTCATATGCCCCGCCAAAGGCCTTGCGGGTGATCAGCGTCACCTTCGGCACGGTCGCCTCGGCATAAGCGAACAACAACTTGGCGCCATGCTTGATGAGGCCGCCATATTCCTGCGCGGTGCCCGGCAGGAAGCCGGGAACGTCGACCAGCGTGACGATCGGGATGTTGAAGCAGTCGCAAAAGCGCACGAAGCGCGCCGCCTTCTTCGAGGCGTCGATGTCGAGCACGCCGGCCAGCACCATCGGCTGATTGGCGACGAAGCCGACCGTGCGGCCCTCGACGCGGCCAAAGCCGGTGACGATGTTCTTGGCGTGCGCGTCCTGGATTTCGAAGAAGTCGCTCTCGTCGACGATCTTGGTGATCAACTCCTTGATGTCGTACGGCTTGTTGGGATTGTCGGGGATCAGCGTGTCGAGCGACGGATCGAGCCGGTCGGGATCGTCGAAGCTCGGCCAATCCGGCGCCTCGTCCGTGTTGGAGGAGGGCAGGAAGTCGATCAGCCGGCGCATTTGCAGCAGCGCCTCGACGTCGTTGTCGTAGGCGCGGTCGGCGATCGAGCTTTTGGTGGTGTGGACCGAAGCGCCGCCAAGCTCCTCCGCGGTCACGGTTTCGTTGGTGACGGTCTTCACCACGTCCGGGCCGGTGACGAACATATAACTGGTGTCGCGCACCATGAAGATGAAGTCGGTCATCGCCGGCGAATAGACGTCGCCGCCGGCGCAGGGGCCCATGATCACCGAAATCTGCGGAATGACGCCGGAGGCCAGCACATTGCGCTGGAACA